>JALXDB010000241.1 GCA_026990615.1 Spirochaetota bacterium | reverse complement strand
GACGACTAACCGAAACAATTTTTTTATTATAAATCTGTTTAAGTACGGGGGATATCAGTATGAAAAAGGAAACAATCACCTTTGAAGATGAAAATATCAGGGCTATAGATAAAGAAGATACATTAGAAATTATCTACAAAAGACCCAATAAAATTACCCTTAACAAAAACGACAGAAAGGACCTCGATAACGAACTCGTAAGAATGTTAAGATTAAAAACCGAAGATGATAAAAAGTTTATAACCCAGGAGAAAATAGGAAAAATATTTGGACTTTCAAGACAGATGGTAAACAGAAGATGGCAGGTTTTCAAGCAGAATGGTCTATTATCCCTTCTTTCCGGCAGGGAAGAAAACTTTAAAATTACTCCGGAGCTTCTCAGAAGACTTGAAGAAATTTCTGTGGAAAATCCCTTCCTGTCGGCTTCAGATATAAAGAAAATCCTGATATCAGAAGGATTATGCGACGATATCTCCGAGGCATCCATCTACAGTGCCCAGAGGCAGATGGATGGTAGAAGAATAGTTGAATTGATGAGAAAAAAGGAGAGTAAAAATATTCCCCAGGAACTCTCTGAAACCGGCTACCTTATCGGACAGCTTCTTAAAATGATAGAAGACCTGTTTGAAAAGGTCCCCGAAGAAGAAAAAGAAAAAGTTTTAAATAACAGCCTTTACAACTATTTTAAACCCTGCTTAATTAAAGCAGCTCACCCCGAACAGGATACCCAGGAATTAGAACAGACAAAATAGACATAAATAATCTGTAAACCAGAATTTACCATATGAAAACGTTGAATATATATAAACAGGTGATATAATATTCAATAAATGCAAAAAATAAAATTATCTATATTTATAGCAGCAATATTCATATTGGGAATACTTTCTCTGCCCTTATCTGTCCAGGCTGAAAGATTCTTTTTCAACTTTAAAGAGGGGCAAAGATTTACTATAACGAGCTGGACTACAGAAGATATATACAAAAACGACCTGTTTATAAAAAAATCAAAATCAAAAACCATAGGCAATCTGGAAATTGTAAATATCAAAGGTGATAAGGCCTTTCACAGGGGTGTCTATAAAGAGTTTTCATTTGATGAATCAACTGGAAGTTATTACCAAACAGGTGAATATCCCACCGAGTTTTACAGGGACAAATACGGACACTATGAAATTGACAGAAATTTTTTCATGCCGGTTGTGAGAAATGTACCTGTCTTCCCAGCAGAAGAGATAAAAGTTGGCGAGCAATGGACCGAAAGGGCATACGAAGTTCACGATTTCAGGAAAGTCTATGGTATCTCGAACCCTGTAATATTCCCCGCTGCCGCAGCCTATCAGTACCTTGGTACAGAAAAGATGGAGGGAAAAAATCTGTCCAAGTTTTCCATAAATTATGTAGTAAACTATACTATGAAGTACAATTTAGAAAGAACCTCAATTCCCCTACCCTACAGAATTATTGGATATTTCAACCAACTGTTTCTATGGAATAAAGATATTAACCTTCCCGACTCATACAAAGAGAACTTTGATTTCATAATGATTATGACAAACGGTGATGTTATTGAATATATAGGAAAATCCAGAGGAACGGTAACAGTGGAAACTCCCATTCAGGATGTGGAACTCTCCCATATCAAAGACAGGCTTAAAAAACTTCCGTATGCAAACGTAACAAGAAGCAAAGAGGGAATT
>JALXDB010000240.1 GCA_026990615.1 Spirochaetota bacterium | reverse complement strand
TCTTTTCTGTATCAACCAGCCCTGAATGGGGATTAGCTTCCACAAAAAAGGTATACTACAGGGTAATATATACCTCCGGGCGGGTGAAATTCTACAGAAAAAATACCGTTTTAAAAGGAGTCAGGTCCGGAATTTCAGTCGGAAATGGATGGTATGTTAAGACTTACAGGGACAGCATAGTAATCCTAAAATCGAAAACCGGTTATCTGAAGCTGTTTTCATATGGAAAACTGTATCTCGGGAAGAAGCCCGAGTTATTATATGGAAAGCTCCAGTTTTCGAAAAACAGGCTGTTTGAAAATGTATCGTACAGGGCTTTCCCCGCTCCAAAAATAGGTGGAACAGTTGAAATAAAGGTATGGGGGGTTGATGCCAGGGGCACGCCTGATGTCGTACTAATAGATAAAAATGGTAAGATAAAAAAATCCCTTTCAGCCTATCCCGTGGGAAGAGGTTCGTATAAACTACCTTTTAGTCTGCCTCTCACATTAAAACCCGGTAGGTATATCCTCAAGATTACTCTTTTTTCTCATGATAACCGTACGGTAATAAAGTACCCTTTCTATTTAAAATCAGAGATTGTTAGAAAGGGAGTTGTGAGATTAAGCAGAAATAAGGCCGGAATACTGGCCCCTTCCGAAACAAAACAAAAAGAATCCGAAGAGCTGTCAGGGATTGTCTCACGGAAGAATTATATTCAGTACTGGGAAGGTAAGTTTGTATATCCTGTCAAAAAGCCTGAAATTGTTTCGGATTTCGGCAAATTGAGAACCTACTATATAGAAACAAGGTTTCTTTTCAGGAGTTTTCATAGAGGGATAGACTTCTCTGAAAAGTACGGGGCGCCTGTATATGCCCCAAATGCGGGAGTTGTTGTAATGGCAAAGAACCGGATGTTGACCGGAAATACGATTGTAATAGACCACGGTTTCGGGGTATACTCCCTTATCTTTCATTTGAGCGCTCTTTTAAAAAGAGAGGGAGATTTTGTGAAAAAGGGTGAGCTAATAGCCAGAGTCGGCAGTTCTGGACTAGCAGAAGGTTCACACCTTCACTGGGGATTGTACGTAAATGGTGATTATGTTGACCCGGGCCAATGGGTAAAGATAAAATATTAGCCTTATGGAGCAGTTATGAAGGACAGAACCAATCTGGATCGGTTGAATGAATCGGTGGATTACCTGAAGGATAAACTGGGAACGGGATTTAAATTGGCCTTGATTCTTGGTTCAGGTTATTCTGATTTTGTGGAAAAAGTTGATCTGCAAAAGAATGTTGAATTTAATGATATCCCTGGGTTCCCCTCTTCAACCATTGAAGGTCAGGGAAGGAGTTTGTACGCCTCCTCCGTTAACGGGAAAAGGATATTGATTTTTGGCGGAAGATTTCATTTTTATCAGGGGTATTCCCTATTCGAAGTTACCATGCCGGAGAGGGTGGCAAAGAGGCTTGGCGCAGGGATCATTATTATTACAAACTCTGCGGGGGGTATTAACAAGGATTTTAAAGCGGGGGATGTAATGCTTATAGAGGATCATATAAATCTAATTGGGAATCCACTGAGGGGTCTTGAGAAGGAGTTGGGAGAGAGGTTTATCGATATGAGTGAGGCCTACAGTTCGAGGCTTTTAAAACTTGCGAATGAAGTAGCGGCGAGGTTGTACATATCCGACCGGGTCAAGCGAGGTGTTTATCTTGCAACGCAGGGCCCTAGCTATGAGACTCCTGCAGAGATAAGATTTTTTAGGAAAATTGGGGCCGATGCAGTGGGTATGTCAACAGCTCCCGAGGTTATAGTTTCTGTACAGGAGGGGATGGAGGTTTTGGGTGTATCGTTAATAACCAACATGGCAGCAGGTCTGGCCCAAAAAGAGCTCTCCCACAGAGAAGTTATAGAGACATCTGAAAGATCTAAAGATGTAATGTTTCCATTTTTGCTTGAAATTATAAATGAGATAACCGGAGCTTTCTGAGTATGGGGCTCTCAGTCAAAGATATATTTGATGATAGGATAATCGAAAGGATAAAAAGGGAAATCCACGACAGCTACGGAAACGAGGTTCTCTTTTTTGGATGGATAGGTGAAGATGGAAAGATAGGCAGGATAGAGGTCGTTGCAAGGGGTAACGATGAATGTGTGAGTTTTCCTGTAGAAAACAGCTATCTTGCAGATGTGGTTATTCATAATCATCCCGGCGGTGTACTGGTTCCTTCAGATGCGGATATGGCAATAGCAAGCAGGATAGCCCAGAAGAGCGTGGGATTTGTAATAATAGACAACGATGTCACAACCGTTTATGTTGCGGTTGAACCTGTTAAAAAGAAGGTAATTCATAAACTCGATCCCGAGATATGCATAAGCTATGTTAAAAGAGGAGGGGCACTTGAAAAAGTAGTTGATGATTTTGAAGAGAGGGATGCCCAGAAATTGATGATAGAACTCGTATGTGATTCCTTTAACCAATCCGGGATTTCCCTGATTGAGGCAGGTACCGGTATAGGAAAGAGTTTTGCATACCTTATACCATCAATTGAATGGGCAATACTCAACAGAGAAAGGGTTGTAATTTCAACTAATACAATAAATCTTCAGGAACAGCTGCTTAAAAAAGATATCCCCGCTCTGACGAATGTTATCGATAAGGAATTCAGATATGTACTGATGAAAGGCAGGGGAAACTATATTTGTCTGAATAGAGTTATGGAAGTTTCACAGGACATGTTTTCATTTATTGATGAAGATGAACAGGACCAGTTCAATTCAATTCTAGAGTGGATAAACAAAACGCAGGACGGTACGGTATCGGATCTACCATTTACTCCAAAGCAATCCTTCTGGGAAAAGATCAACTCAAAATCTGAGACCTGTCTGGGGGCCAAATGCCGCTACTTTTCAAAATGTTTTTTTAACAGAGTTAAGAAGGAGGCATTGAAAGCCCACATTATCATTACCAATCACCATTACTTTCTGGCCGATTCCAACCTTATGGAGGCGGGAGGCTCGGTGCTTCCAAACTTTGACAGAGTTGTATTTGACGAAGCTCACAGACTTGAGGATTCTGCAACATCCTTTTTTACAAAGGAACTGAACAGGGCATCTGTTGTATTCTTTTTAAATCAAATTTACAGATCCGGGAAAAGGGGAAAGGATAAGGGTTACTTCGCATACCTCAGGAACAGATCAATCATTGACAACGAAGCCTTTGAAATGATTAAAAGGCAGGTTTCTGATATCAAGGAGAATGCCGATAATCTTTTTTCAGCCCTTTCATCGTTTATTAAAAAAGTTTTTGAAGATATGGCAGACACCGAAGAATATCCTGTGATTGAAGTAGACAGGAGTATTCAGGAGGTACCTGAATGGCATACCCTGATAATCCCGGCAATTGATGGTTTTTATAATTCTTTGAGAGACCTTGAAAACAGCCTGATGGATATAAGGGGTAGGCTTGAGAAAGAGGGGAGGGATGTTCAGGTTAAGCAAATTGATGGATTTATTTTAAGGATTATGGATGTTCTTCAGACGCTTGATATTTTCTTAAACGATGAAAAGTACGACTATGTCAGATGGATAGAAAACAGGGGAGACATGGTAAGAGTTAAGGTATCTCTGATAGATGTTGGACAGAAACTGAGGGAGATGATATATGAAAAGTCCAAAAGTGTTGTTTTGACGAGCGCCACATTAACGGTCAACGGAAAATTCGACTTCTTAAAATCAAGGCTTGGCATTGATTATGAGGTTTCAGAAGCGGTTATTGACTCACCTTTTGATTATGGAGAGCAGATGGAGATAATTGTTCAGAGTGACCTTGCTGAGCCCAATAACCCCGGATACGTAATGGGGCTTTCCAGTTCGGTTGAAAGCATAATTAAAAAGATGAATGGAAGCACACTTGTTTTATTCACCTCCTATTTAACTTTAAATGCGGTATTTGATTTGGTTAAGGAGAAGTTGAAGGGGCACGGATATGCCCTTTTAAAGCAGGGTAACGCATCCAGACATAGGCTTTTAAGTGAGTTTAAGCATCAGAAAAGAGCTGTTCTATTTGGTACTGAAAGCTTTTGGGAGGGGATAGATGTACCGGGTGAAGATTTAAGATGCGTAGTAATTACCAGACTCCCATTTAAAGTCCCCAGAGACCCTATAATAAAGGCAAGGCTAAAGCAGGTTGAAATGGCAGGGAAGAACTCCTTTACCGGATACCTTCTACCTCTTGCAGTTCTTAAGGTAAAACAGGGAGTGGGCAGGCTTATAAGAAAAAAATCCGACAGAGGCGTTGTGATTATTCTTGACAGGAGAATTATATCGAAGAATTACGGTGGAATATTTTTCAGATCCCTTCCTGAATCACATGTACTAACATTGAATCAAGCAGGAATTATTGAAGAACTGGAGAGATTTTTTAATCGCCCCTGAACTGACTCTATAATCTCCATTTTCTTGAAAGTTTACCTATCCAAACATTAACAACTGACTTTCCGTTTTTACATGTTAAACTTATCGATTACAGAGACAGGGTAATAAATCCTTGACAAATCCTGATATCTTAATACTATAAGAAAAATGGTCTGAAGATGAACTGTTAGTGTTAATGGAATTTAACCTGCCCAAATGTATTTTATTTTATTATACGTTTTTATGATATAAGAGTTCGAATATATTTAAAGCAATTTTAAAAATTATAGTTTATATGCTATTGACAGATACAAATTCTGGTTGAGAAGGAGAGGCAAAAGTGGGAAAATTTTACATCACTACCCCTATCTACTATGTAAACGACGAACCCCACATAGGCCATGCCTATACGACAATTCTGGCGGATGTTTTTTCCAGGTACCACAGACTGTTTGGAGATGAGGTATTTTTTTCCACCGGTACGGATGAACACGGGTTGAAAGTTCAGGAAGCTGCAAAGAAACGAAATATGCAACCCAAAGAACACTGCGATGAAATGGTGGTCAGGTTTATCGATCTCTGGAAAAAATTAAGAATAAGCTATACACGATTTATTAGAACCACCGAGAAAAGGCATATTTTTGTTGTTCAAAACCTGCTGACTTATCTGTACGAGAGAGGAGATATTTACTTCGATACATATACCGGCAAGTACTGCGTAGCTGAAGAGAGATTCTGGACAGAAAAAGACCTCGTTGATGGTAAATGCCCTTCGTGCGGTAGAGAAGTTATAACAATCGAAGAAAAGAATTATTTTTTCAAGCTTTCGAAATATCAGGAATGGCTGATAAACTACATCAAAGAACATCCCGATTTTATCTATCCAAAATCCCGGAGGAACGAGATACTGGGTTTTCTAAAAAATCCTTTGAATGATCTATGTATTTCCAGACCTAAATCCAGGCTTGATTGGGGGATAGAGATTCCTTTTGATAAAAACTACGTAACATACGTATGGTTTGATGCTTTGATTAACTATATAAGCAATATTGGAGTCTACAGAGACAATAATTCCTTCAAGAAATGGTGGCCTGCGGATATACATCTTGTTGGTAAGGATATTATCACCACCCATGCTGTTTACTGGCCAATAATGCTGAAGGCAGCCGGGTTTGAACAACCCAAACGAATAGTAGCTCACGGATGGTGGTTGATGGAGAATGCCAAGATGAGCAAATCGCTCGGCAATGTGGTAAGGCCCCTGGATTTGATAGATAAGTATGGAGTTGAAAGCTTCAGGTATGTACTGATTAGAAATATGAATATCGGCGCCGATGCTAATTTCAGTGAAGAAATTCTGGTGAACACAATAAATTCGGACCTTGCGAATGATTATGGGAATCTCTTGAGCAGATTAACCAAGATGATTCAGAAGTATTCGGATTCAAAAATCCCTGATCCAGGTGATATCTACGATAATCCTTCAAACGAAGACTCTAAAATTATTGATGAGGGGAAGGCCCTGCCTGAAAGAGTTCGAGACTACGTAGAAAATGTAAAGATAAATGAAGCGCTGGAAGCTATTCTCGGTTATATAAGATCTATTAACAAGTATATAGATACAACAGCACCCTGGAGTTTGTATAAAGAGGGCAATGTAGAAAGGCTGTCCTCTGTGTTATATAT
>JALXDB010000239.1 GCA_026990615.1 Spirochaetota bacterium | reverse complement strand
CCATATAGTTTTGCACAGGATAAATTGCATCCTGTATGAAGTCCGTAAAGGTTTTTTTGTTCTTTGTAATCAGTTCAACTGCTTTCTGATTTTGAACAGGGGTGTTTCCATAGAAACCTCTGATAAAAATCTCTCCGTAATGAATTATATTGGGATCGATTAAATCGTGGTATTTTCTACGTGAATTTTTGTTGCGTCCTGAAAAATAACAGATTCTTCCTCCCTTTGAAACAGCATCAGGGAGAGGCAGAGTTGATTCGAAATTCGATGTGGCAATAAGAACGATGTCGGGTTTTAATTCTTTAATTTTATCTAATTCCTCTGATTCATCATCCATCGATAAAAAGCGGTCTTTTTTTAGTTTATCTTTTAAATATTGATTTACATTTTTATCTTTATCCTTAAGGGAAGGGTCAATAAAGAATATATTATCGATACCATAGTATAATGCGACAATTGCTCCAAGCTGACCCATAAAGCCTGCCCCGATAATCAGGAGCCTATCTCCATGGTACACTGGTATATTTTCAAATACATTTATCAAACATGATACAGGTTCTGCCATTACATAGAGAGGCAACAAATCATCATCTGCTGTTTTAATTTTAGTAAGGTGTATGCTTCCTTCGAGATCATTTTTAAAGGTAAGTAATGAGCTGAATCCGCCGGGGTAATTAAATCCTATTATTTTTATCGATTCACAGAGATTTTGCCTGTTTGATTGGCAGTATTTACATCTACCGCATGTTATTCCGGGATAAACCTGAACAATATCGCCTTCCTTAAAGCCATGGTCTTTAAGATATGAAAATCTATCCGAGATTCTTTTTATCCTCCCTACAATTTCGTGTCCTGGAATAGCCGGATATCTTATTGCTGGATGGCCTTTCTTTATAATTTTTAAATCCGATGAACATATTCCGGTATAAAGGGTCTCTATTATCAGGCCTTCACTTTGGTCAGTAAATACTCTTTTATATTCCAGTTTTTTGTTTTTGTTTATCTGGATATATTCAACAGAATGGTTCATCTCTGTATCTTTATTAAAGATTCTTACAGTAAAGTTGCATTAAAAAAACCCACCTCAACCCCGATCGATACGGTTGAGATGGGTTGTGGCAATCCATCCTGATACATATCAAGCAGGCAGGTCTTCTGACTTGTGGAATAACCCGATTTTACGCCTTCCCGGATAATAGTATCCAGTGGCATTCTGTAAAATCGGTACCGCTCACAGCACCGGCCACAGTGTGCCGGATTTTCACCGGCTTCCCTATTATTGCCCGAGGCAACCTGCTTGACTTAACATTATAGATTTGTACTGTATGGATAGGTGTATACTATAAAAATCTTTCTTAGTCAAGGATAATTTACGATGATAATTTTACAGTGGTAAATTTCACTGATAAAGTGAGTATGTCTTAAATATTCTTTAGTGCTGGGATTGTATTTTTCAGGGAGTCCTGTGTTTTTTCATTATTTAAATAATGTTTTGTCGCTATGCTCAAAGTGGTGTTTCACTAAGATTTCGGCGCTTCGCTTAAAATTGCACATCACTTTGTTCGTTCGAAAGTAAAAGAGATTTCTCGTTTCACTCGAAATGACAGATAAAGGCAGATTTTGACCTACCCGAATGCAGTAACCCCGGCCAAATGTCATTTCGAACCCTTTAGGGTGAGAAATCTGGGGTTTTACATCGTTGTGT
>JALXDB010000238.1 GCA_026990615.1 Spirochaetota bacterium | reverse complement strand
CCCTGATCGATCATTCTCACATTTATTCCTTCCCTGCCCAGCGCGCCAAATATCCTGCCCGCTATCCCAGGTGTATGGGCCATCCCCCTTCCTACAGTGGCAATAAGAGCCATATCAGGATAAACTTCAACAGTATCGGGATTACATTCAGACTTAATACCCTTCAATATTCTATCCAGCTTCCCTTCAAGCTGGGAGTCGGCAATCACAAGGGAAATTGTATCAATACCCGATGGCATATGCTCAAAGGATACTTCATTTACCTCAAGCACCGACAGAAGCCTTCTACCAAAACCAAGCTCCGAGTTCATAAGTGTCTTTTCTATCATAATAACAGTAAAGTTCTTCTTCCCCGCTATTCCCGTTATCGTTCCTCTGTGTGTAATTGGCTCAGCATCTCTTACGATCAGTGTACCCGGATCCTGGGGTCTATTCGTATTCTTAATTCTTATAGGAATACCCGCCTCTCTAACAGGGAAAATAGCCTCATCATGAAATACATTTGCTCCCATGTATGCAAGTTCTCTGAGTTCCCTGTAGGTAATTACATCTATCTTTTTGGGATTTTCAACTATTTTAGGGTCTGCCATTAAAAGGCCGGAAACATCAGTCCAATTTTCATAGATATCTGCATTGACACTTCTCGCTATAATCGCTCCTGTTATATCGGAACCACCCCTTGGAAAGGTTTTTATCTTTCCATCGTACGATTGCCCGTAAAATCCAGGGATAACCGCATATTCATGTTTTTTTAGCTCTTCAGAAACACTCTTTATCGTCTTTTCAAGATCAACCCTGCCGTCCTTTCCGAAAAATATTATCTTTGCAGGATCTACAAAATCAAAACCAAGAACCTCAGCTATTATTAATCCATTCAGGTATTCTCCCCTGCTCGCAGTAAAATCAGCTGATGCCCCCTTTGCAATCTCCTCCTTAACTTCATTCAAATACCTCTTGATATCAATGGATACATCGAGATCCCTTACAATTTCAATGTATCGATCCTCAATTATCTTAAACACATCGTCAAATGGTACTTCATGTTCAACATGGGCATGGCAGAGGTATAGAAGATCAGTGATCTTTTTATCATCACTGTTTCTTTTACCCGGAGCAGAGGGCACCACATATTTTATATTCCTGTCATTTTCAACAATAGCTTTGACCTTGTTTATCTGCTCTGCATTTGCCAGTGATGTGCCGCCGAATTTCGCTACCTTTACAGCCATCTATCCCTCCCGATTGTACTGTGATTGTATAATATTTTTATATTAATATTTTTTAGTAATATCAGAGATTGGATTAAATATGTCAAGTCCCGAAGCGTTTATTCCTTCTTATCCTTTTTCTTCTCCCTTCTCTCCTCCCTCTTCATCTTCCGCCTTATCCTTAACACACTCTCCCTGTATCCAAGCTTTTTAGCCTCTTCGATTTTACTGTTGTAGTACATATCGCTAAGGTCAGGATCAATCTCTCCAATCGACGGATTTAATCTTGTGGTAATATAACTTATTTGGGCTATTCTCTCAAGAACAAGGCTCAGTAAAACCGCTTCATCGGGATCCTTTCCCCACACATAGGGTCCATGCCCCCCAACAAGCACAGCTTTTATCCTGTAGGGATCTATCTTCCTGTTGTTGAACAGGGCTACAATGTTTTTGCCCACTCTCTCTTCGTAATTCTCTGAAGAATCCCCATTCTTCAAA
>JALXDB010000237.1 GCA_026990615.1 Spirochaetota bacterium | reverse complement strand
GATATATTCAACTGTAGTTTCCATTGTTTCTCAATTGTAAAAGGATATTGAAAGAAAGCCATGGAAAAATCAAAAGGTTCAACCATAATACGAGGAGACGGAATTGTTGAAGGAATAGTATTCGGCAATGCCCTTGTTTACACGCCTGAAAAGCTTCAAATTCCAAAGTACTTTATAAATGACAACCAGATCGATAGGGAGATTGAACGTTTAAAAAGGGCAATTGAACATCTAAAAAGCCAGCTAAACAGTGAGAAGAAAAAATTACAGGATGAACTTGGAAATATAGAAGCTGATATTATCCAGAGCCATATAATGATTACAGAAGATCCATTTTTTACTGAAGATGTCCCCGAACAGATCAAGAAAAAGAAGAAAAATGTGGAATGGATAATCATGGATGGTGTTACAAAGATACTTGAAGGTTTCAAGGAGATAAACGACCTCTATTTTAAAGAACGGGGCAGAGATATAGAAGATATATCTTTGAGACTGATAAAGATTTTAAGGGATTTTGACGATTCCGATTACCTTGCTGGAAAATCAGGAATACTGGTTGTAAAAGAACTGATACCGTCTATGATTTTTTTGATTGATCCAACCAAGATTACAGGAATTATCAGTGAATATGGAAGCGAAACATCCCATGCCACGATTCTTGCAAAGTCTCTTGGTATCCCTGTGGTAATCAATGCTAAAGAAGCTACAAGAATAATTGAAGAAGGGAACTATCTGATTCTGGACGGAAACGTGGGTTACGTTGTTGTAAATCCAACCGAAAGCCAGATAAATGAATACAAAAAAATTAATGAAAGGTATCAGAAATACAGAAAAGACCTTGAAAAGATTTCGAAATTACCCGCTGTTACGAGGGACGGAACAAAAATATCACTTCATGCAAATATAGAGATAGTACCTGGATCAGGAATTGCTCTGAGGTACGGTGCAGAAGGTGTAGGTCTATTTAGAACCGAGATGCCCTTTCTCATCCGCAATAGAATAATACCTGAAAACGAACAGTTTGATATTTACCGGGCCCTTCTAAAAATTTTCAAAGAGAAACCGGTTACTATTAGAACACTCGATATAGGTGGCGACAAACTTTTTCCGTTTCAAAAGCTTCTACCGGAAGTTGAAAAAAACCCGTTTTTGGGTTTAAGATCCATAAGACTGTCGCTATATAAACCTGATATTTTCAGGGAACAGATCAGAGCTATTCTTCGGGCCAGCCATTACGGTAAGGCCAAAATACTTCTGCCGATGATCTCAAGCCTCGAAGAACTTTTAAAGGTGCAGGAGATCATTAATGAAGAAAAGCACCGGCTGAGAAGCAGAAATATTCCCTTTGACCATTCCATTGAGGTTGGAGTCATGATAGAAATCCCTTCTGCCGCCCTTGCGGCTGAAGAATTAATAAAGTATTGCGATTTTTTCAGCATTGGTACGAATGACCTGGTTCAATACACACTTGCTGTGGATAGAACAAACAAAGCTATTGCTGATTATTATATTCCGGAAAATCCTGCCGTATTGAGGCTTATATATATCACAGCACAGGCGGCAATAGGTGAAGGTAAAACATGTGCAGTTTGCGGAGAACTGGCGGGTAATCCCCTGTATACTGCATTTTTTCTTGGGACAGGAATCAGAGAACTAAGCATGCATTCAAACAGAATACCTGAAATAAAAAAGTTAATCAGAAATATGG
>JALXDB010000236.1 GCA_026990615.1 Spirochaetota bacterium | reverse complement strand
ATACTGAATATATTGAGGGGTGATTTTTTCTGCATGCCCTTTGGAGGCAACGAAGATGAATACAATGGAATAAATTATCCGGTCCATGGGGAAACATGCAACAACAGCTGGGAATTGGAAAACTGGGATAAACAGGAAGATACACAGAAGATATGTTTGGCTATGGATCTCAGTCTACAGCATGGAAGGGTTAAGAAGCAGATTGAGATCCGGGAAAATGAGCCCATCATCTATTCAACGCACAGTTTCGAAGGACTTAGCTTTAAAACACCTGTTGGACACCACCCGACCCTGATTTTACCCGAAGAAGTAGGATCAGGAATTATAGACTTTAGCCCGATAAAAAAGGCTTTTACCACACCGGTTCCAACAGAAAATCCTGAAAACAGGGGGTATTCAAGATTAAACCCCGGTATTGAGATTACCGACCTCAAAAAGATCCCGGCCATAGATGGTAGTACGATGGATATTACAAAATATCCGACTCCATTCGGTTACGAAGATATTGTCCTTTTGATAAACGATGATTCAAGAAGATTTAGCTATTCCGCAGTTACTATACCATCAAAAGGATACCTTTACTTTCAACTGAAAAATCCAAGAGTCCTATCCAAAACACTACTGTGGATGTCAAACGGCGGCAGACACTATCCTCCATGGAATGGCAGGGTAAGGGCGGTCATGGGAATTGAAGAGATAACAGCATACTATCACTACGGGATAAGGCAGAGTATTGAAAAAAACCACCTGCAGGAGCTAGGGGTTAACACCTATTTAGATATTAATGAGGATACTAAAATAAAACTAATCATAGGACTGATCCCCATTAAAGAAGACTTCAAAGGGGTAAAAGATATACAGGAAAAAGATGAAAATACAATAACCATTATGGGGAAAAACGGTGAAGTGATAGATGTCCCGTGTGATATCACTTTTCTTAAATAGCATAGTTCAGCCCTTCTTTAATTTTGGTTTGTAAGCATACGAATCCGGTAGAATCTCTATAACTTTTTGGGCCAAAAGGACATTTCTATCATTTTTAATTTCAACTATGTAGGTGCCGGTTTCATCAAAAAGTATCTTTGCCACAAAGGAGGTCCATTCGGGTCTGACATCAATGGTCTTCTTAATATACGGCGTGTATCCTGCCTTACCTAGTTTATAAACGTCTATTATTAACCGGTTGGTATTAAAAGAGTCTTTTGATTTATAGAGGACAGTGACGTTTCCTCTTGTAAAACGGTTGGATTTTTTTATAGGCTTTAATTTTATAAAATCTACCCTCTCGCAGAAATATATCTTGGGTTTGGATGAGTAACCCTTGTAGGCCTTGACACCAGCATAGGCTGCAAAAAAAACTACAACCGCAGAGACAACAACAATAGTCAATAGTTTTATATTTTCCCATCCAATCTCACGGGTTTTTGCCCCTTTCAGATATTTTTCCTTTTGAAAGGCACCTCTTTCCTCTGCCCCTGAAATTCCTTTTTCAATTGAAGTTTCTTTTGAAATTTCTCTTTCAACGGATGATACTCTGTCAAGATACCTCCGCCTGTATGTGCCGGCCACCTCAGGAATCTCGGATTCAACATCTTCTATACTTTCTACCTTCTTTTCTGTAATTTCCCCGCCTGCTCTTTTGGCCGTTTTTACCCTGCGGGCTTTTCTTCTCAATATTATTGATGCAACTGTAGAAAAAAACAGTGAA
>JALXDB010000235.1:8494-19878 GCA_026990615.1 Spirochaetota bacterium | reverse complement strand
ACTGCAGCCGAAAAAAAAGCCCCTCTTGATGTGGACTCTAGAATTTCTGACCTGAATATTACCTTATTTAATATATCGCTTTGAAACTGCATTAAAAAATTATTTGCCGATGCTCCACCATCGGCCCTGAGTTCCTTTACCAAAATACCGGAGTCTTCTTCCATAGTCTTAATAACATCGTAGCTCTGATAGGCGATAGATTCAAGAGCCGCCCTGACTATATGTCTGTATGTCGTACCCCTCGTTATACCGGTAATTGTGCCCCTGGCGTCCATTCTCCAGTAGGGGGCTCCCAATCCCACAAATGCAGGCACAAAGTAAACCCCTCCACTATCCTTGACCTCACCTGCAATTTTCTCGGTTTGGGAGGCCTCCGAAACAATTTTTAATCCATCTCTCAACCACTGGACTACAGCACCGCCTATAAATACACTGCCCTCAAGGGCATATACACTGCTACTCTCATCACCCCAGGCATAGGTCGCAAGAAGGCCTCTTTTAGACATGCACCTCTTATTCCCTGTATTCATCAGGACGAAACATCCCGTTCCATAGGTATTCTTAACCATACCCTCCCTGATACACCCCTGTCCAAGAAGGGATGATTGCTGATCCCCGATTACCCCTACAAGAGGGACCTCCTTCCCAAAGATGTCTTTTTTAACATTTCCAAAATTTGAAAAGGATGGCTGAGCCTGAGGAAGAATCGAATCAGGTATATTAAAACTCTTCAGCAGGTCATTATCCCAGTCAAGGTCGTTGATGTTAAACAGCATGGTTCTTGACGCATTGCTATAATCTGTTTTATGCTCGCCTGTCAGATTGTATATCAACCAGCTATCCACCGTGCCAAATGCCACCCTGCCCGATTTCGCCAAGGACAACAGGTCGGGATGTTCCCTAAACAGCCACATCAGTTTGCTTGCCGAAAAGTAGGCATCTATCACAAGTCCGGTCCTACTTAGGACCTCTTCTTCATAACCGGCTTTTTTCAGCTCCTCGCATATAGAAGACGACCTTCTGCACTGCCAGACAATAGCTCTGTACAGGGCTCTGCCTGAATCCCTATCCCAGATAAGCGTTGTCTCCCTCTGATTTGTAATTGCAACAGCAATCATTCCATCCGGCCCACCGGTCTTCTCCACCACATCCCTTGCAACATTTATCTGGGATTTTAATATCTCTTCAGGGTCATGCTCAACCCACCCAGGTTGAGGGTAATACTGGGTAATCTCCTTCTGGGATACCGCCAGAATCTCTCCATTAAGGTCATAGGCGAGAGCTCTTGAACTGGTAGTTCCCTGGTCAAGAGTTAAAATGTACTCTTTCATATCTATAACTCCATATTTTTATTTAAACAGCCAAAATACTTAAAAATTATAACATCCCTTCCCGATAAAATAAAATGATAGATGCTTCATTACAAAATAAATATAGAACACAAAATAAATATAGAACAGGGAGAGGCCTCCAGTTGGACAGGGAAAGATTACTTGAATTTATAGATGTAGGAGATATTCCCTCGTTACCGGAGGCAGCAAAACTTGCTATCGATACAGGCCTTTCAGATGGCAGATCTATAGATGATGTTTCCAAAATTGTGCTTCAAAATCCCTCCCTTACGGCAAAAATTCTTAAGGTAGCAAACTCGGCA
The DNA here is from genome assembly GCA_026990615.1 of Spirochaetota bacterium. Classification (GTDB taxonomy): domain Bacteria; phylum Spirochaetota; class B62-G9; order B62-G9; family B62-G9; genus JALXDB01. Next base: position 18,224 of record JALXDB010000235.1, on the reverse strand, counting down.
TACTATTCAAGAAACGGCAAGGTTTCAAACATTAAAGATGCAATAGTTCTTCTCGGATATAAAACAGTTAAAAGTATCATCCTGAGTATAACGATAAGGGACATATTTAAAGAAAAGGATATTTCATGGTTTGACTATAAAAAATTCTGGCTACACTCGATCGCCACTGCCATTATCGCTCGCGAAATTGCAAAATCAACAGGAAGAAAAAACGATGATGAGCTGTACACTGCAGGGCTTCTGCACGACATCGGGAAGTCGATTTTTCTGATTTCCGCCGAGAAGGACTATAAAAACTCGGTAAATCTGGCCCGAGCCAAAAGAATCCCCCTTTACGAAGCTGAAAATATCACTTTTGGATTTGACCACAGCGATGTAGCTTCTTTTATACTTGATCAATGGGGGCTTCCTGAAAAGATTGTAAGAATTATAAGAAACCACCATACCGCAGTTTCACCATCAGGTACCTCAGGAGATATTCAACCAGTAGAGGACCTCATCATACTGGCATCAAATATTCTTGCCAAAACAGCAGGTTACAAAACTCTCGATGAAGAGCCTCCTTATAAGAATACACAGATGGTGTTGGACAGGATTGGGCTTCTCGGCAGTGAAGTCGACAGGATTCTGATCGATTTAAACGAAGAGATAAAAAGCCTTTTGTCGATTCTAGAGATTCCCGGATCATACATTAAAGGCATTTTTGCTGCTATACAGGAGGCCAACTCAAAACTGGGCGATATGATTCTTGAGAATAAGAGGTATTCGGTTGAAATAACCCAGAAAAAAGACCTTATCGAAAACTTAAACGAACTATCTCTTTTTCTTCTGGAAGAAAATAACATCGAGAATCTCTTACGGGGCATATCCTTAAGAATATCCTCTGTGTTTAAAATTGAGAAGTGCAATATATACTTTCATTTGAACGAAAACAAGACCATTATGGCCAGAAGCTACAATCCAGGCCTTACCCAGAATATAAACGACATCGATTCATCGGTGGATTTTATCCAGAGAAAAGAAATTAGGTATATAGAAAATGGGGAGATGTTCAGGGTCTCTTCGAATGAAGGAAAAGAGATAGCCATCATAAACTATACACCTCCCGGCAGGGAGGATCAGTCGGGGATAAGGCTGTTTTTAGAGTATATATCTGTAAGCCTCAATAATGTATACCTTCAATTTTTAAGCAGATTAAAATCCGAAAAACTACAGATAGCGGTTAAGAGGCTCAAAGAGGAGATAGAAGCAAGAAGACGGAGCAATCTGCTAAATGAACTTATAATAGAAAACTCCCCCATAGGAATAGTAATAACGGATTCCAGCGGAAACATCATTCTTTACAATACCAAATCTGAAGAGCTACTGGATACAGAAATAAAGGGTAAGAATATACTGAAGGATATTCCAAGAATAAGCAAATTCCTTGTAGATTATCTGAAAAACCCAAAACAGAAGGAAAACAATCTGGAAATTCAGATCAGAAAAGATGGTAAAATTCGCTATCTCTTTTTCCAGTACAAAAAGTTAAATGAAACAAATTACTATCTGTTTATGGTTCAGGACATTACAAAGAGAAAGATAGATGAAGCAATGCTTACCGAAAAAAAGAGCATTGAAACACTTGGTGAACTTGCCGCAGGCATTGCGCACAATCTAAGAAGCCCACTTGCAGCCGCAAAAGGAATATCAGAGCTAATAGTTGATGATATTAAACGCGGAAACTTAAAAATCGTTAGAGCGGACGGTAAAGAGGAGTACGAAGATAAAGAAATAAAAGAAAATTTAAGCATTATCTCAAAAAGCATAGAGAAAACCTTCAATATAATAAACAGTGTCCTGGAACTCTCAAGAGGAACCGAGCTTCCCGATATAACCGATTCAAGATTCAGGTTTAAGGACATTGTAAATGAAGTATATTCCCTGCTCGAGCACAGGTTTAAAGAAAAAGGAATACAATTCGAAACAGATATTGAGTGCAATGAAATCAAAGGAAGCAAAAATATGTTCACCCAGATTTTACTAAACCTTATTAACAATTCAATCGATGCGGTGGAAAAAAATGGCTGGATCCAGGTTTCATGTAAAAAGAAAAAGGGAAACTACATAATTGAAGTAGCCGATAATGGCATTGGAATTCCAAAAGAAAATTTAGAAAAAATATTTGAGCCCTTCTACAGCACTTCCGGAGAAGCCACTGGAAGGGGAATCGGATTAAGTATCACTAAAAAGATGGTGCTGGCACATCACGGTATCATCAGGGCTTTCCAGAGGGAAGGAGGAGGTACCGTAATACAGATAATAATTCCAGATAAAATGGAGAACGGATGATGCCCAATATATCAGTGTTAATAATAGAAGATGAAGAAAATTACAGGCTGTTTTTAAAAAAGGTAGTAGAAAAAAGGTACGAATGCGAGACTGCCTCAAACGGTATAGAAGCTAAAGAGAAAATCCGTCACGGGAAATACGACATAATCATACATGATTTAAGGCTTCCAGGAATAAAGGGCAGAGACCTTATTCATTATGTAAGAAACTACGTTGATCAGGATATTGTAAATATCATAATAACAGGCTACGAAAACGACTGGCCCCCGATAGATTCAAAAGAAGAGGATGTATTTTACTACCTGAAAAAGGGGGAGTTTAAACCAGACGATCTTCTAAAAATCCTTGAGAATGCGGCCAAAATTAGAGAAAACAGGCTGAGCGAGAAGAAACATCTGTTTAATATCATTAAGCAGGAGAAGAAATCCTTCCTAACGAAACTTGCCATTAGCATTGCCCATGAGATAAACAATCCTCTTCAATCCATGATGCTTGCAACTCATATGATTAAACGTAACTTCAGCAGGAAAATAACCGGCTACAGAGACGAGCTTGATGAGGAACTTAAAATCCTTGAGAAAAGTATCCAGAGAATTAAAAAGACCATTGAACTTCTCATAGATTTCAACAGGAAAAATCCGTCAGAGGGCAAGATTTTAAGTATAGACAGGATACTCAACACTACCCTGTCATTTCTGCGTCCAATAGCAAAAGAGCGCGGTATTAAAATAAACAATCCCGAGTTAAACGGATATACATCACATCCAATGGTTAAAGACAGCTACGTATTTGCACTTCTTTACTTCTTTCTGGAATACGTTGAGTTCCCTATAAAAGATATATCTTTTAAGATTAAAGATGATGATTCAAAGGTATATATAATAATTGAAAGCGAAATCAAAGATGTACACAGCAAAAAAATCAGGTATATAAAAGAACTCTATCTCTCCAGAGATATCTTCAACATACTGGGCGGAAGGCTTTCGATGAATACGGGCAATTACAGGTATACTACAGTAATCGAAATCCTTACCACAAAACAGAACCTGAAAACAGCCTGATTGACTGAAGTTTGAATTAACACTTCAAAGAGATATTTTCGGACGCCACTTAACCTTATAATTTTCCATTATTTAAGTCAGGCACTAAATACAATAAATGCATATTTCTCCAATATATTCTTACATACCGATTAAATGGCAAAATTAAGTCTTAACTTCGTCTTTTACCTCTCTGGCTCCCTTTACTTTGAGGTATTTTGCAAGGTACTGGCCGGTGTAGGAATTAGGATTTGATGCTATCTCCTCCGGAGTGCCAGTTGCAATTACCCGGCCACCCCTGTCCCCGCCTTCCGGGCCAAGATCTATAATGTAATCAGCATTTTTAACCACATCGAGGTTGTGTTCAATCACCAGTACCGTATTGCCCATATCCACAAATCTCTGTAAAACCTTCAAAAGTCTCCTTACATCATCAAAGTGAAGACCGGACGTTGGCTCATCAAGAATATAAAAGGTTTTTCCTGTGCTCTTCCTCGCAAGTTCAGAGGATAATTTCACCCTCTGTGCCTCACCGCCTGATAGAGTGGTGGCCGGCTGGCCCAATTTTATATAGCCCAATCCAACCTCTTCCAGGGTTTTTAGCTTTCTCTTTATCTGGGGCACAGCACTGAAAAAATCCAGGGCTTCTTCAACCGTCATATCAAGCACATCGGATATTGTTTTGCCCTTGTACTTAATCTCCAGCGTTTCCCTGTTGTACCTCTTCCCCTTGCAGACATCACAGGTTATGTAAATGTCGGGCAAAAAGTTCATTTCGATCCTTATCGTCCCCTCTCCCTGGCAGTTCTCGCACCTGCCTCCGGGTACATTGAATGAAAACCTCCCGGGCTGATATCCCCTCATTCTTGATTCAGGAAGCGAAGCAAACAGCTCTCTTATCGGCGTAAATACACCCGTATAGGTTGCCGGATTTGATCTCGGGGTTCTCCCTATAGGAGACTGGTCAATATTTATCACCTTATCTATGTTTTCAACCCCCTCGATCGAGTCGTAATCGCCCTCGTTCAAGTTTGAACCGTATATCATATTGGAAAGCGCGGGATACAGCACATCGTTCACAAGGCTGGATTTCCCTGAGCCGGAGACACCTGTAATTGCAATGAATGTTCCTAGAGGAAAGGCTACATCGATATTCTTTAAATTATGCTCCCTTACCCCCTTTAAAACTATATACCTGCCGTTTCCCCTCCGTCTTTTTGGTGGAACCGGTATCTGAATATCACCGCGGAGATACTTACCTGTTAAAGAATCGGGATTATTCATTATCTGCTCGGGAGGGCCTTCGGCAACTATATACCCACCGTGCTCACCTGCCCCGGGACCGAGATCAACAATGTAATCTGCACTCAGGATAGTCTGCTCATCGTGCTCCACTACGATGAGGGTATTTCCAATATCCCTTAAATGAAACAGGGTTTCCAACAGTCTCGCATTGTCCCTCTGGTGGAGGCCAATTGTTGGCTCATCAAGAATATACAATACCCCCACAAGCTGTGAACCGATCTGAGTTGCAAGCCTTATTCTCTGCGCCTCACCGCCCGAAAGAGTTTCGGCCTTTCTATCGAGGGTGAGATAATCAAGACCCACACTCTTAAGGAAGTTGAGTCTCGACTTGATCTCTTTGATTATCTGATCCGCTATTAAATGCTCCCTTTCATTCAATTTTAAATTATTGAAAAAGTCTATCTCTTCGTCTATTGTCATCTCCGTTATATCTATTATTGACTTACCAGTTATCTTTACCGATAAACTCTCCTTTTTAAGCCTCTTTCCGCCGCAGGCCGGGCACGGAATTTCCTTCATAAACTCTTCCATCCATTTTTTTATATGATCGGACCTGCTTTCCCTGTATCTCCTCTCGAGGTTTTTTATAATACCCTCGAATCCGAAGTAGTACCTGTCTCTTCCCCTTCCATCGTAGTTGTCGCCATATAGAAGTATCCTGTACTTATCTTCAGGTATATCCTTTATCGGTGTGTCGGGTGATATACCGAAATGCCTTGAAAATATGTAAAAGATATCCCGTGCCCATGGATATCTGGGATTAAGTGTCAGTATGGCCCCTTCGTTAAAAGAGAGATTTTTATCAGGGATTACAAGGTCAGGGTCGAATTCAAGCTTTAATCCCAGTCCCATGCATTCCGGGCATGCCCCGTATGGGCTGTTAAAGGAAAACAACCTCGGCTGGATTTCGGGATAGCTTATTCCGCAGTACACACATGCGAGATTCTTAGAAAAAAGCTCTTCCCTCCCGTCTGCGAGAATAATCCCCACAAGACCATCTGTAAGATTGCTTGCCGTCTCTACAGATTCCGCAATCCTGCTTCTATTCTCCTGTCTTACGGTTACCCTATCAACTATAATATCTATTGTGTGTTTTTTCTGCTTATCAAGCAGAAGATTTTCAGTTTCATCAAGTCGTAAAATGTTACCGTCCACCCGGACTCTGACAAACCCGCTTTTGGAAGCATCCTCAAAAACTTTTTTAAACTCTCCCTTTCTTCCCCTCACGATCGGGGCGAATATAATAATCCTTTCTCTCTCTCCCAGCTCCATTATCCGGTCTACAATCTGGTCAACTGTCTGACTCTTTATCTCACGTCCGCAATTATAACAGTAGGGGACTCCAATCCTTGCAAACAACAGCCTGAGATAGTCGTATATCTCGGTAATTGTACCCACAGTTGATCTGGGATTTCTGTGGGTCTTTCTCTGTTCTATGCTGATTGCAGGTGAAAGGCCTTCGATGTAATCGACATCCGGTTTTTCCATTAAACCCAGAAACTGCCTCGCATATGCCGAAAGCGATTCAACGTATCTTCTCTGCCCCTCGGCATATATCGTATCAAATGCAAGTGATGATTTTCCCGACCCGGATAACCCTGTGATAACAATAAGCCTGTCCCTTGGAAGAGAAAGATCAATGGATTTCAGGTTGTGAGCTCTAGCTCCTCTGATTATTATTTTGTCTTTACCCATAATTTATGCATTAGATTTTTAAATTAGACTCTAATCCTGTTCATAAGATAGACCGAAACAATTGAAAAGACAATATCCCCGAGCCATCCTCCCACTACAGGAGGTATTTTACCGGTGCTCCCAAAAGTGTATCCAATCTCAATTATAAAAAAGAACACGAGAATGATACCAAGAGTTAAACTAAAACTGATAACAAGTGAATTCTTAAAATCCATACTTCCAAGGGAGAGGCCAATCAATATTACGAAGAACAGGGTGGCGGATCTTGCAATCCTTCTGTGAAACTTGGTCTCATCCTTCTTATATGGAAGCCCCATTTTCTTCAAAGCCCTGATATACTCATAGCCCTCTTTAATGCCCATATTATCAACACTGATCGCAGGCCTCGCAAAAGAGGACGGAGAATCCTTGATATCGCTCTTAAACTCTTTAAAAAGATCCTCTTCAACGAGCTCGCCGTCGTCTCCAAAGACACGCCTTACTCCATTGTAAAAAATCCACCTCCTGCCATCCCATTTTGCCTCATCGGCATCTATTCTCTCTACTATTCTTCCCTTTTCATCCTTTCTCAAAACCAGAATTCCCTTCATTACCTTTAACTTTGAAAAGTATCTGTCAATTCTGAAAACCCTGTTATTTTCTCCAAATACTATTAAATCAAACCTGTCCCTGTAAAAATTCTTCTCCAGGCCCGCCAATTTAGCCCTGTACCTCTTCTCCATCTTAATTGTTTTAACAACAACCTGATCCTCAAAAATCAAAGAGGACAACGCTATGATAAATCCTAAAAGGATAAGTGGAGAAATTACAGTATAAATACTTATCCCGCAGCTTCTGAGGGCCAGTATCTCACGGTTTCTTGTAAGAATGCTCATTGTATACACCGAGGCAAACATGCTGGATGCAAGCAGGCACTCCCTTGATATAATTTCAGGAGCTTCAAGCAACCTGATTATTATAATATTGATTAACGAATACCTCTTAAAGGCATCAACCTGCTGGAGTGTTCTGACAATGAAAGACAACCCCATTATAAACAAAATCGATACAAAAAATACCTTCAAAAACTCTCTTACAACAAAAAAGGAATAGGTTTTACCAGGAAAAATTTTCACACCTTTTTCCTCAATACCAGATTTATAGCCCCCGCAACTGCAAAAAGTATGTCGGGTATCCATACGGCAAGAGCGGGATTTATTACCCCCGATTTCCCTATACGCTCAACAGTCAACAGGAATATATAGTAAAGAAAAATGATAAGCACCCCGATACCGAGTCCAAGCCCCCTGCCGCTCCTTCCCCTTGTAACAGCAAAGGGGGTTCCTAAAAAAACAAACAGTATGCACGCAAAAGGAACAGCAAACTTTTTATTTAACTCCACAATGTATACATTGTAGCTTCTTGAACCCGCCTTTAATTTTGTCAGATAATTACGAATCTCCTTAACACTCATGTCTCTCGGAGTTTTCGCTACATTCTTCATCTCCTTTTTTAACATCGGGATAAAAAGATCCATAACACCGAATCTTGTACTGTCAAATACAAGGTCCCCCTTAGCAGGCCTGTAAACGGATGGATTAAGGATAAAACCATCTATAAGTCTCAAAGTCATATAATCCTCTGAAATATCGTAGGGAAGAAAATAACCCCTCTTTGCTGTTATCGTTTTTGTTTTTTCCCCCTTCTTTCTTTCGAATATTGTGACATTTATCAGATCACCACTTTTTTCATCAACATCCTCCACCAGAAGCGTTATGTTCGATATTTTGTTTATGCTGTGAACATCAATCTGAATGGACGGCCTTGCGATAGTTAACCTCTGGTAAAGAGTTCTAAACTTTATATTCCCTATCGGAACCAGTCTATCCGTCAGGAAAAAACTCGATACTCCAATTAAAAAACCGGCAATATAAAGCGACATAAATATGGATGTAAGCCTGATGCCTGCTGCCCTCATTGCAGTAATTTCACTGTCATTGGAAAGTCTGCTGACAGCCACCAGCGCACCCATAATAGTCGACATAGGCATGGTAATTGCCAGTGTAGGAGGAATCGAAAAAAAGACAAGGGTGAAAAGATCAAAAATTGTTGCATATCCCTTTGCAACAAGCCTGACAAAACTCATCACCCTTTCAAGGAGCAGAAGCATTGTAAAAAATGCCATACTTCCCAGATAGGGCCACAGAAACTCTAAAAATATGTATCTTCTAAGAATCTTCACAAATAACTCCCACCAATAGCTCCCATCGAGTGGGGGAAATCTCTTATGCCATTAAATATAAACCAAAATTCAATATAAATAAACTCATATGCTACGATGCATCCGGGACCCATCCTTCTTAAACAACTTTTCAATGGTTTTGAATATTGTTATATTGCAGTATCAACCCCTTGTTACAGGAAGGCTTAAATGACAACGAATGCAGTGAAAAACGCCATCATTCTCGCAGCAGGACAGGGAACCAGACTTAAGCCTATAACCGACAATGCCCCAAAATGTTTTACCGAGGTAAACGGAACAACGATCATGGATAATATGCTCGGCAATCTCAATAAAATAGGCATAAGAGAATGTACAATTGTCACCGGTTACCTTGCCGGCAAAATTACCGAAAAAATCGGCAGCAGTTACGGAGCACTAAAGATATCTTACGTTCACAACGACAGATATATGGAAACAAACGATATGTACTCCCTGTGGCTGGCCTCCGATACTTTGAAAAGAGGAGCTATTGTTCTTGAAAGCGATATCTTTTTCAGAACAAACACATTGAAAAAGGCAATGGAAAATATGAACAATCGATCCTTCTATCTTGCCGGTAAGTATAACGGTAAAGAAGGCGAAGTGCTAATAAAAACGGACGAAGATAAAAAGATTACAGAGCTTCGTGTTCTAAAAAAGGAAGAATCAGCAGAGATTGCAGAGAACCATTACATGTCTTCAGGTATCCTTGTTGTTCAGCCCGACTACGGTACAGAACTTGCCAAATGGCTAGAAGATGCTGTGGATAAGAATAACGTCATGATCTTATTCGATCATGTTATCGGGGAAAACATAACAAAAAAAGATCTCCATGTGTTCGAAATCAAACAAAATGAATGGGTAGAGATAGACACGCACCAGGATCTAAGCAGAGCGGAAGAGATTTTTAAATAGCAAATCAGATGGTTATTTCAAATATCTGCCAAATTTTAAGGCCAATGTTGAGTTTTCAATACTAAAAAAATGGCGCATAATTCATAATATATTATTATCCTCGTCTAACCTTAATATTATTGGTTCAAAAGCAGATGCATCATCTTCATTAATAAAGGCAAATGACATAACTATTATTCTATCGCCTTTATGTACTAATCTT
>JALXDB010000235.1:3914-8484 GCA_026990615.1 Spirochaetota bacterium | reverse complement strand
ATGTCGAGTTTTCAATCTTAATTTGAAAAATACATAATTTTATATCTTTAATACTATAAATTTTAGCGCGTAATTTGTTATTTTTTATATAAAAACTCGAATTTCGCCCTAATATTTAAAAACCAGAATTTCCGTGTTTTAATTTTAGTGATCCCTGACACAACACGCGGGGTACTCACTTCCTTTTAATTATAAGCCCATCATTTAATCCGGCCAGACATCTTTGATCGATTCGCATATTCTGTCCGGATGATAGGGATAATTTTCAACATCCTCCCTTTTGGTCACCCCGCTGAGAACAAGTATCGTCTCAAGGCCGGTCTCAATACCCGCAACTATATCTGTGTCCATCCTGTCGCCTATGATTACAGTATTTTCCGAATGGGAACCGAGCCTTCTAAGAGCACTTCTCATAACCAGAGGATTCGGTTTTCCGATATAGTAGGGCTTTTTTCCGGTTGCAATCTCAATGGGAGCCGTTAGCGCTCCAACCGCCGGCACTATTCCATAATCTGACGGTCCGGTTATATCGGGACTGGTTGCAATGAATTTGGCCCCGTTTGATATAAATTTACACGCCTTCTCAATCATCTCAAAAGAGTAGGTCCTGGTCTCTCCAAAAACAACATAGTCAGGATTAAACTCTGTAATGTGATATCCGAAATCGTGAAGTGCATTGTAAAGCCCGGCGTCTCCAATTACATAGGCACTTCCGTGCCTCTTCTGCCTGTTTAAAAACACCGCAGTAGCGATGGCCGCCGTAAAAATGTATTTCGGCGGAACCTCAATACCCAGATACGCAAGTTTTTTGCTTATATCAAGAGGTGTCTGGCTGGAATTGTTCGTTAAAAAAAGATATTTATTCCCGTTTTTATTCAGCTTTTCTATAAACTCTTTTGCGCCGTCGATAAGCTTATTCCCAAAATAGATAACTCCATCCATATCCATTATAAAACTTTTGTTTTCATACCCCATGCTATCTCCTCCATTACCCTATAAACTCGTTGTTAACATAAATATAATTTTTATGTCTTCAGTTATTTTTCTATCCCTGTTTCTTAAAAAAGTAACCGTAATTCCTGCCGAAATATATCAGGACATATTATTAAATTAAAAGATTCTACGGTAATGATAAAACCGATGAAACAGGTGTTATGACTTTAATTTAATTACTAAACAAAGATTCAACAATATGAATTGCAATTACTTTGTGTTTTGAGAGCGACTGTACCTTTTAAGCAGCCTTCTGGTCCTGAAAGCTCTCCACTATATACAGGTCTTTGCTGTCCATGAGGTTTATTACCATCTGATCTCCTAACTTTTTCCCGGTATCATCAAACATCACCTGAATCACCGGCCTTACTATGCCCTCATTCTGATCTATAACCCTGGCTATATAACCGTTGTTGAGCTTGACAAAGGAGCCAATGGGGTATATTCCGACTGTCTTCTGAAACAGGGTTACAAGTTCAGGATTGAAATGCTTTCCGCTCTCGGATATTATAATCATCATTGCATTATTCGAACTTATTGCCTTTTTATAAACCCTCTCCGACGTCAGGGCATCATAAACATCGGCTATAGCGGCTATCTGGGCCGAAAGGGGCAGTTCCTCGCATGTTTTACCATCAGGGTACCCGCTGCCATCACATCTCTCATGATGCAATCTCGCTATTACAGCTATGTTATCCTCAACACCATTTTCTCTAAGTATGTTGTAGCCCCTCACGGGATGGCTTTTCATCTCTTCAAACTCCCTGTCGGTTAGTCTCCCGGGTTTATTGAGAATGCTGGGGTCAACAAGCATCTTACCAACATCATGAAGCAAACCACCGAGGCATATTAATTCGAGTTCTTCACCCTCAATTCCATACTCTCTGGCAATTATTGCCGTGTATGCAGCCACATTCACAGAATGAACAAACGTGTATTCATCGACCATCCTCATTCCAGCGATGTTAAGAAAAGCATTCTTATTCTTCATTATGGCATTTATCAGGCTCGAAGCGGTATCCTTTGCACTTTCCACATCAACAACCTTCTCTTTAACTACATTTGAAAGTATACTGTGAACCGTTTTAATTGCCTTAACTTTGGTGTTGTGTATCTCGGGGTCATCTATCTTCAGGATAACCTTTCCCTTGTAATTAAAGAAAATTCTCTTTTCAAGGGATGCTGGGTAACTGAAGGGGATTCCCTCTTTCTTAACCATATCATCAGGCAGGGGGAGTTTTAAAGCCTGATCTCCAAACTCCCGCTCTTGCACAATAATCTCTTTAACTCCTCTTCTCTTTAATCCATATATTATATCTTTAGAAAGTATTGTCCCTTTCTTAATCAGAAGAAACCTTCTATCGGATGAGTAGATATCGTGTGCAATCACCATACCTGGTTCTAAATCATCAATTCTGATCTTCTTCAGCTTTGCTGTATTGTCCAATTTCTTTACCTCCGTGGCATTATACTATTATTTTCGTTACAAAATAGGAATTTTTACAACTATCTTATATATTTTATTATATGAAATCTGCAATTTCAATTTTATTGGTCAATCCATGGATATATGATTTTGCCGCTTACAACTTGTGGTCCGAACCTATAGGCCTTGCATATATAGGCGGCATATTAAAACAGGCCGGTATTAAAATCAATGTTATTGACTGCCTTTTCAGCAGAAAAGCTCCACCTCCAAGACTAAAGGAGAACGGATGTTCTAAATTCAGACGACAGATAATAGAAAAACCACCGCTCCTCGATTTTGTACCCAGAAACTATGCATCCTACGGGATATCCGAGGAGGAATTCCTTGAATCCCTCCAATCATTCGAACAGCCGGACATTGTTCTCATAACATCGGTTATGACATACTGGTATCCGGGTGTATTCAAAACGATAAAGCTTATAAAACATTACTATGGAGACAGGGTTCCGATTGTGCTAGGTGGTTTGTACGCTACACTTTGCAGAACCCACGCATTAAAACACTCCGGTGCTAATTTTGTCTTTTCGGGGAACAGGATGGATAAACTAATTGAGCTTATAGAAAAGATTACAGATAAAAAGATTAATACCGGTCACCATATAGTAGGATTTAAAGATTTCCCTATTCCACCCCATGATCTATTTCGTGGAGGAAATTTGCTGAACTTATATAAATACAATTTCTTTGTACTTCTAACTAGAAGGGGATGCCCATTCAGATGCAGCTACTGCGCTTCGCCAATTATTAATCCAGAAAAAGAATCCAGAAAACTGGAGAGTATAATCGAAGAGGTTGAAACGTACACGGAAAAACTTAAAGCGACCAATATTGCTTTTTACGATGACGCCCTCCTGTGGAAAGCGGAGGACCACCTAATTCCCATTATGGAAAAACTATCATTATTAAAAAAACCCCTGAAGTTTCACCTTCCAAACGCCGTCCACAGCCGTTTTATAACAAGAGACATCGCCAATCTCCTAAAAAACTCCGGTTTTGAAACTGTAAGACTGGGTCTTGAAAGCTCCAATGAGAGCATCCAGAAGAATACGGGGAACAAGATATCCAACCAGGAGTATATAAAATCTGTTGAGCATCTGCTCGAGGCCGGCTTTACCAGAAAAGAAATTGGAACATACATACTTGTCGGGCTTCCCGGCCAGTCTCCCCGCGATGTCGAAAGCACAATTTCCTTTGTCCACAGGGCAGGGGCATCTCCATACCTTTCATTCTATTCACCCATACCCCTAACTCCAATGTTCGAGCATGCAAAGAGGACGGTACCTATTGATATTCAAAATGAACCGTTATACCACAACAACACAGTTTTCGTGCTAAAACACCCTGCTTTTTCCTCTGAAAGCATTCAGTACCTCAAAGATATGGCGAAGGAATTAAGAGGATAAATTACAATAACCATGCTTTAATTTAAAAGGGGCATAATTTTAAATCTATAATTGAATACTAATAAGAAAATATTACGGATTCCGAATATTATAGGCCGTTTAAAAGAATCTCAATCTTCTTGTCAGAGGTCAGGCCATTTTCTCCTTTGAAATTGGTGACTTTTAAAAACTCTTCGAGTGCTATGTACTTAACAGTTGCTGGCTTCTCAGCAATTATCTCTACTCCATCAACCTTCCATTTTCTCCACCGCGGCGACAGATCCGTATAGTCACCGTATTTTTCTTCCAGCTTTTTACATATGGTATCATAGCTCACATACTTTTCATCAAAAATGACCGTTATTGCATACAATTTATCGTTATAAAATTGTAGATATATTTCAGGGATTTCCGGAAGAACAGACAGGTTCAATATCTTTCTCTTTTCAACCGGGAAAAGTTCAACATCCCTGTTTTTAGGTACATGTATAAGATTGTTGCTATCAGCATAATTGAGAACTTCTTTTCTCGTCATGCCTATATTAATGCCCATAAATCCTATTTCAGCAGCACTGGCCAAAATAGATGAACAGGCAATTAATATCAGAGTTACTATTGCCTTTTTCATCTTTTTGTAATCCTAAAAGATTTTAATTAAATACCGATTACTTCTATATGAAATTATCGGTAATGAACAACCCTACAT
>JALXDB010000235.1:0-3904 GCA_026990615.1 Spirochaetota bacterium | reverse complement strand
AAATTCCAAAAAATATATTTATGTTTATATATTGAGGGTGATACAAGGTGGGTAAAGATTACTATAGAATACTTGGTGTGAGTCCTAATTCCTCAAAAGAGGAAATAAGAAAAGCATACAGAACCCTTGCAGCCAAATACCATCCCGACAAACACCAGGGCAACCCCCTTCAGGAACTGGCCGAAGAAAAGTTTAAAGAGATAAATGAAGCCTACCATGCTATAATGGGCGACGAATCCTACTACTACGAAGAAAAGGTATCAAAAAGATCCAGTACAACCGAAAAAGAAGAGATATCCAAGAACGCAAAAGATCTGCTGTACAATGGAATTAAATTTTTTAATCAGGGCAACTATAAAAAGGCAATCAGGGCTTTTGAGGAGGCTCTAAAATACTCAAAAGCAGCCTCTCTATACAATCTACTTGGGCTTGCGTACTGCGAAACCGGAAACTACAGGAAGGCAATAGATCCTCTGGTAAAGGCCACGGAGATTGATGACACAAATGGCAAATACTTTTTTGATGCAGCTTACGCATTCTACCAGATCAAAATCTGGGATCTGGCCATCCAATTTTTTCTGGAAGCCTACAACAATCTTGACGACAATAAAAAACTTGCCACAACCTGTGTATACCTTGCCCTCTGCAGCTACAATATAGGAAAGCCTGCAAGAGTGGAGTTTTTCCTTGAAGAGGCAACACACTACGACCCCGAAAATAGAAGCTATCAGATCCTTCTGGAGGAGTTCAGGCTATCGCAGGGAGAAGGGACATTTCACAGAAAGCGATTTCTAAACAAACTAACCAGATTCTCCATAGCTTCTAAACTCGAAGATTCTCTGGGGAACCTGTTTCATACCATCTTTTCAAAGTAATGAGATATCAAACAACAAGCCCGAGGCCGTCCAAACAAACCTCTTTTAACTATACGCAACAATCATGAATGAGCCTTTTGTGCCGATATTCTAAAAAACAATGGTCGAAAATCCTGATTATACATTGAACTAGATCGGTATTTACCAAATTTGACCTCGATAAAGGCCAATTATTTGAAATAATCCTGCATCTGGGGTATACTGATACGTAAGGAGGAGTTATGAGAAGGTTTATTCTGCTGTTTATTTTCCTTTCAGGTCTATATACAAATACTCTTTTCGCCGCGAATGTTTTTGTTACAAAGATGGATATAACATCAAGGATCAATTTGAAGGCAGAGGTTGTAACAAGAGGAGAGTTTCAGCTCGATTTTAACGGAGGCTACAAATATCAGGGGAAGCTCCTATTTCAATACTACAACACAGACCTGGAAGGCAACACCTCCCCATCACTGATATTTGACGGAGCCCAGGCATCGGTTAAAGGGATATTTCACGCACTGGACCTTACATACTGGACTGGATTTTACGGCATTCTTGGAGAGGGAACCCACTACAAAGGTCATCTCTACCATATGGAAACAGGGTTTGACTACAATGGATATCTCCCCATCCTTGGTACAGGACTGATATTCGCCAGCAATTATTACGATATATTTGGAGGTAAACTTTTTATATACCAGAGATACGGAAGTACAAAGATCAACTCAATGGACCTCGTCGGATATTTAAACTATGATCCTGTTACCCTGCACCTGTACAGTGGTGTATCGGGCAGTGAATACAGACTCGGTGCACAGCTTAACTACATAACAGATGAAATAAGCCTTTACCTAACAATTGGGGACCCAACGATTTCTGCAGGCGAAAAGATAGATTTTGACGATTTTTACTTTCTGCTTGAGGAGTGGTACAGCATAAACAACTGGAATTTAATACTGTCGGTTTTTTCAAGGCCCAAAGTTCATTATAACTACATCTCAAGAGATTACATAAGTACAAATGAAACAAACGATATAGATTTTAATTTTGATCTGAACTATGAACCGGAGGCGAGTTATTTTTCCGGTGGAGCAGAGCTAAATATCCAGACAAACCACTCTGAAAGCCTCGGGGTGTATGTTTCACCCTACATAAGCATCTTCACTTACGGTATCCGCTGGAAGATAAAGGTCGATTTTAACCTGATAAGTCAGACAAGGGATTTTATTACCGCTTATCTAAATATTAACGCTTCTTTTTAACATTTTTTTGAAATATCGTGGTTTCTATACTTTAATATAATTATGAAGAGATATAATAATACCTTAATATGGATTGCTACGGCCGTCATCTTATTCTTCCAGGCATCCCCGGGTCTTTCACTTACAATTTCAACAGAAACGGGAATCTTCTCTTACGGATTTAAAGTAAACCACAGAGAAAATTCCATATCAATTGATAAAATCACCATTCCCTATCTTCAGATCAATCTATTAAAAAAGGTCAGGAGATCTGCACTGGAGTTCGGCTATAATTACAGTTATATAACCCAGTCGAATATTTCCCTGGGATACGGAATTAATACGGGACACATCTCTTTCACTGCAGGATTTTCGTCCGGATTCTTCAACAATATAGGAACTAAAATCACGCCCGGCTGTTATCTGAGAATAAAGTTAATACCGTTAGACCATATCTACCTTTACTCATACCTCCACACATCGTTCTACCTGAACAAGATATTTTCACTCAGAAGTATAAGCTACAATTTTGATCAGAATATTCTAAAATCGGGGATATTTTACTATGATTCCGATCTTTCTATTGGATTTTTATACAGCAGCATCAACCTGTACAAATTATCAGGGTCATCGGCTGTAAACGATTCTAAAACGGACTACCAGCTTATAATAGAAACGACAGTTGACAGATCATGGATTAATTCAACAACTGTTCTTGGCGGCACTAAATCAACGTTTAAAAAAGGCAGCCTAAATCTTGCCCTCCTTGAACTGTACATCGACGAAACATTTATTTTAAAATTAAAGAAAATAACTCTAACACCGGGAATAAAAATCAATATACTTAACTTTACCCTTAAAGATCTAAAATCTGCTGATCCACCTTCAGTTCCAAACTTCAGCTTTCACCTGGGCACTATCTTGGAATTTGGCAGATGACTTCTAAAAGTGACCAATTCATTTAGCGGCCAATTTATTTGCTTGAAATTAAAAGACAATATAGATAAGATTATCTAATAAACCATCCGGAGGTTTTTGTAATGGCTAGTTTCTGGGATAAGGTAAAGGAAACCCTGAAAGAAAAAGCGTCAACACTGGGAGAGAAGGTAGGCGAATACAGTAAATACAGCAAACTGGCAATTCAGAAGTACAATCTAACAAAACAGGTAGAAAAACTTGCGGCAGATCTCGGTGGAAGAGTTTATACCCTATTTTCAGAAAAAAAACTTGACAGCGTCAAGGATGATGAGAATGTTTTAAACTGCCTTTTGAAAATCAGAGGATTAGAAAACGAGATTAAAGAGATAGAGGATGAAATAAAAAAATTAAAGAAGGAAAAAAACCAGGCTAAAGAAACGTAAGCTCCATTTAAACCCTTTCAATTGAACACTTCTGTTTTTCCTTTATTATCTTTTAACCAGGAGAAATTATCGTATATCTACCATACAGGGATTCATTTTACCTTTTGATTGGAGGCAGGTTGTTAATTAAAACCGTGTAATTATTATTCAATTTTTTAACGTGCAAAAGCAATATTGAAAAGGGAATACACCAAAGCCACTTTTTGGGAGGGCAAGTACAAGTAAATCTTTGTAGATTAACAAAATCGACAGGTGTAATGCTATGGAATAGATCAAGCAATTTACATAAAGTTTAATCTATCAGGGCAAAATTCGAGTTTCTATTATATTAATATATAATAAATTACACGCCATTTTTATAGTATTAATATTATATATTTTAAATTAAGATTGAAAACTCGATATTGGCCTTATCAATACAGGTAATTAAAGCGCTATTTAATGC
>JALXDB010000234.1 GCA_026990615.1 Spirochaetota bacterium | reverse complement strand
ATATTACACTGGATATGGATATAGTGAAAATCCAGGAGATTAACTTAAAACACTTTATTTAGAATTATCTAAATAAAACTAGATAACTTTAACAATATTTAGAGGAAAAGGGTAAATACTTTAAATTACTATTTTCTTGTGTAATCTTAATTTAGATTATCCTAACTATAGCAATCCTTTTTCCTCGTAATATTTTCTTGCTCTATCAAGAATTTTCTGGATCTCCTTCTCCTGCTCATCACTGAGGGGAACGGGTTTGTGTGTTTTAAGTATCTCTTCCATTTTCTCCTTTGCATAGTCGAGGGTGCTTTTCTTACCGCTCTTTTTCCACTGATCATACGGAAGCAAATCAGCCACTTTCGGAATAAACTGATCTGTTTTCCACCACTTTCTTGTATGCTCCGTATTCAGGTAAAAACCGGGTATCGGTCCTATCTCATTGATTAAATCAAGAGCAAGTGTTTCTGTATTTACCTCTATTCCTTCAATAAACCTGCCTATAACTCCAGCAACATCATCATCCATAATGGACTGTACCGGATGGTGGGTAAGTTCACCATAAACTCCGCCGTGGAATTGAATAATATGGGCGCCGGATAATGCAGCAACCATTGCGGGAATCGCCTTTTCATAGCAGTTTTGATAGTCGATCATCTTGGAATTAGTTGGTCCAATAGCCGAACTCTGCACCGGTATATTGTAACTTCTCCAGATTTGATTATATGCGGCCTCATGCAGTGCTATCCCAACAGAACCGAAAAACGGAAGGCCCGTCTGCATGTTCTGGGGAAAGACAAAGGCATTCGCCACAACCCTTGTGCCGGGTTCAACAAGCTGGGCAAACACAATCCCGGCTACCACTTCTGCAACACTTGTTACAAGAGTACCGGCAACGGTAGCCGGCGAAGTACCTCCCATAACATCCCCGGCTGTAATGTGGAGCGGCAATCCTGCCTTTGCAAACCTGTATGCGGACATTACAGCATCCTCGTAAAAAGTTAGCGGAGGAGAACTCTCCATCATACCCTGTATTTCTGTGCCGGCAACTTTCGCCATCTCAATTGTAAACATTTCGCAATCTTTCTGATACCCTGAAAACTGCAACTTGGTTGAATAACGGATCTTCGCTGCCGCACTTTCGGGGATGGACATTACGGGTGGTGTATCATCAAAACCGAAATATGGTGTGTAGGGAGTCAAAAAATGCAGGTTATCCAGTGCATCCAGTACAATTAAGGCATCCCTGTTTTCTTCTCTCGTTGCCCTTCGCGGCTCCCATGTATTTAGATCAACCGTATTCATTCCCGGGAAGGCACAGAAGTATACGGTGTTGCCTCCTACAATAAGGTCGTGTTCAGGATTTCGTGATTTAAAATAAAAACTGCTCGGGGTCATTCTCAGACATTCTTCAACAAGATGCGGCGGGAACTTCACCCTCATTGTATCGAAATCAACCTTGCAGCCATTCTTGTTAAATAACTTTAAGGCGAAATCACTTTCAAACCTCATACCTGTATTTTCCAGAACAGCAAGAACACCTCTATGGATATCTTCTACCTTCTCCTTTGAAAGTATTTCCAGAGGTTTAAAGTTTCTTACAAATCCTTTCAACGACATTTTGCCTCCTCTATCCAGTTAAAGTTTTATTTTATTTTGATTTTACTTCATTAAATTTTGCTTTCTTTAAAATATTCCATTAAGAGATATGA
>JALXDB010000233.1 GCA_026990615.1 Spirochaetota bacterium | reverse complement strand
CACCAAAGATGGCTATGATATTGAGCTTCTTAAAGAGATAACCTCCCGGGTGAATATACCCGTTATAGCTTCGGGTGGATGCGGGAAACTTTCCCACCTTTACGATGCAATTGTGCTCGGAGGAGCCTCAGCCGTTTTGGCTGCTTCAATATTCCACTACGGTGAATTTACAATTCCGGAGACTAAAAAATACCTCAAGGAAAGGGGTGTTCCCGTCAGGGAGTAACCTGAAACTCATATTTGATAAAAATCTATAATCGGGTGATGGTTGTTATGGGTAAGAAGGGCAGGCTTTTAATCTTTGATATGGATGGGGTTCTTGTGGATGTTACCGGTTCATACAGGGAAGTTGTGAGACAGAGTGTGATTCTGTACCTCTCCTTAATTCTGGGGATAGATATTGAAGATAAAAACTGGCTTACTCTGAAGGATATTGACAGGATAAAAAAAAGCGGCGGCCTTAACAACGACTGGGATCTGACTTACAGCATCATTAATGCTGTTTTGTTTGGCTTGTTTAACGAACCGGAGAGCAGCTTTTCGGAGTTGGAAGAGAGCTTTAAGAACTTTGGTGGAATGGATGAAGAAGCCATACTGAAAAAACTGAAAAAAATTGACATAAAAGGTTTAACCGGCCGGTTGAAAAAGAAGCTTGCAGGAGTAGATATATTTAAACTCTATAAACAGGCAGGACAGATGAACTACATATCTCCTCTCCTCTTGAACAGGGGTGATGTTTTTGAGGGGAATGTAATCAAAAGAATATTTCAGGAGATATACCTGGGACGGGAATTGTTTAAAAAGATATATAATAGAGAACCAATTTTTGTAAATATACCCTACGGGTTGATCGACAATGAAAAACTAATACCGCGGAGAGAAGAGATAGAAGAAATATCGAAATCCTCTGACCTGGCAATAGCAACCGGAAGGCCTGCAGTTGAGGCTTTCTATGCGATTGAAAGGTTTAATATAAAAGATTTCTTCGGCGCTGTTGTAACAGAAGATGACATTCAAAGAGAAGAAAGGGTAGCGGGCAGACCACTGAGAAAACCGGATCCATTTATAATCAACGAAACCATAAAGAGGATGAATTACGAGTCTGTTCCAAAAAATAGAATATTCTACATCGGTGATATGCCCGATGATATGATTGCCTCTGAACGGGCGGGAGTTATCCCCGTGGGATTTGTTAATCATCCGGAAGGAAAGAGTGACGAAGCCGAAGAACACTCCCGTCTGCTGAGAGAATCCGGAGCCAAATACGTGGTTAATAGCTTCAGGGACTTAATTGGGATTTTAGCAGAGTGATGTAAAGATATTTCTATGGGGTTTGTATAGGGCACGGGGCAAAATTATGTTTTTTGTGGGCATACAATGAGGGTGAATTTAGAAATAAAATATTTCTTTTCTTCATAAATAAATAGCATTTAATAATAGGTAAAAACCCTACAATATATCTTCTACATATGAGCAATCTGCCGGAAAAGATTACTCTCTACGGAATATTTAAAAAGTAATTTTAAGACATGTTTGATATTTATAAAGAACCACTTTTTATATTATCCATCCTTATGGTATTCATTTAATCTGTTGTAGCTTGTTTTTTGGGCTGAAAGCCTATCTTCAAACCCAAGATGGTAGGATATTCCCCTTCCTCTTAAATGATTAAAAACTTTAAGTCTTATTATTTTGAGTTTATCCATCTAATTC
>JALXDB010000232.1 GCA_026990615.1 Spirochaetota bacterium | reverse complement strand
AGGCACAGTTAGTGGATGAAGGCAAAGAGGAGCTGAGTGACGGGGAAATTATGTTCGAGAAGATGAAAAGAGTACCCCAGTACACGGACGACGACAAGGAAGATGAAAAATCAAAGAGGTATACCTTTCTGGCAAAGTCCCTGATGGACAAGATAGAGGGCTTGAGGGCTGAGATAGATCAAAAAGACTTTGATCCGCTTAACATAAGAGAGAATCTCAAAAAAATCGTAGATATGGAAAACATTAGAAACAGAGGATTCAACACTGCTGTAAACTCTCTAACATCAATACTTGATACAAGCAAAATGGGCTATCAGTACATTGAAAACCTGAAGAATGCCCGTGAGGTCATCATCAGAGAGTACGAAGACACAGATCCTCTAAATCTACCGGACGAAAGATACCAAATCAGGTTGAAGTACTACGATCAGGCCCAGCTGCTCAAAGAGAGAGAAGCGTACGACAAGCAGATGGAAGAGTTCAAGAAGGAGATAGAACACCTCTGGGACGTAACAGAGATGGTATATCAATCCAACAAAAAGTTTCTCCGTGTAAATGATTTTGATGATATTGCCAAAAAGATGAAGAACAAAATTAAAAGAAAGATCAAAAGTGTTACAGGCGAACCTCTTTACGAAGAGATGAAGAAGACCTGGAACGAGATTATGCATATCAAAGCAGAGGATACGGATGTTGAAAAACTCAACAGAACCTACCTTTACGAAAAAACACTGCTTAAGAAAATGCTCAGAAAAATAAAGGAGAAAATACAGAAGATATACGGCTATCAAAACCCGAAGATGAGGGTGCTGCTCGATGAAAGGGCGGATTTTCTGATCAAAGAGTTCGAGGAGTTTGACTATCTAATCAATCCGTACCACATCCAGCCGGGGCTTATACTGGACATAGACATCACAAGTATCAAGAGGAAAAAATTCACCCTGAACGGAATGGCAAATGTTCTCAATGAGTTCCTGCACGGTGTATCGAAGGGATTCCAGGATGCAGCCTTTGCTTCATTTACCAGAAGAAGGTCAACAATCAGGGAAGATATAGATCAGAGCTTTGCCACACTGGATGAAACGGCTCAGCCGACCATGTCTTACGCCGAGGCCCTGATGAAGGAAACCGAAGGCAGAGAAAAATCGAAGGGTAGAGTCAAGGGAAAGGCTGATGTGACTCCCAAAAAGAAGAAATCTGATCTAGATGATTTGAAAGAGTTGTAATATGGAAAATGAACTGAACTTACTCTCAACAAAGCAGGGATTCAATGCAGCCCTTCGCCATTTTAAGGTTGTATCAAGGTTTGTTTCAGAAATGGCCGAGGGGAACAACCTTGCGGACCTAATCAATGAATCCCTCGATGAAGGCGAAATAGAAAAACATCAGGTGAGGGCAATTCTAAATGCCCTCGCCGTTGATAAATTCGGGTATGATTTTAAATCACACAACATATACAACACCATATCAAAGATAGACAAACTTGTCGGCGAAATATCCCGGTGGAATAATATAGATTTTATATTTGCATACTACAATCCTGAAGATGAATTGGTTGTGATAAATCCAAAGATTGAAACCCAGTGGGAATCCGTACTTCCCTTAATACCGGGAGAATTAGCAGTTATTTATGCCTCAGCCAGCAACGTAGACGATAAGAGCCTTTCTAACCTTGCCATATCTGATTTTTTGTCTCTGCTGTACGGCAAATCGGTAAAACCGAAAAAGGAATATCTGGGGGAAGAAGAAAAACCTGTATCGAAAGAGCAGGTACATGAAGAGACCCCTGTTCTTCGCAGAAGGGCTACTCCGAGATACTCGGTTCAGGTTACAAACGAACTGTTTCACAACGGAAATGTGGAGGCATGGAAAAAGATAATTGAAAGTTACAAAACAAAATATCCCGACCTAGATGTCAGAATATGGTATGAAAACGAAAGAATAAACGATATAAACGCACTGTTTAAATGGGGGAAGGTCAAACATGGAGGTTTGATATTTTTCAGCGTTGTTGGAGAAAATATAAAGGATGTATCAAAACTTCAGAGGTACCTATTTGAGGGTGCAAGTCCCAGGTTTGAAGCTTTTTTAAAGGGTGGCATAGGAAAGGTGCTGGACCTGTTTTAGAGAATGCATATTAATACTTTTTCAAAAACAGCATTTCCCGCAGAAAAATAAGAATAGGCAGGCAGATGAATTAAACCATTAAAGAAACTGGGGCCTGTTTATTTTAAATATATTGAAAATGGCAAATTTACAGAATTACGAATGAAAGTTTGGATTTTATGCATATTATATAAAAAAAGCAACCATGTAAATAAAAGGAAAAGTCTAGATTCTTCTAAGAAGATTTTTTAGAAAAGCAGATATAAGGATACAGATATGAAAAAATACTATTCATTCAGCAGTACCGAGTTTATCGAGGACCCCGATATTCAGGAAAAAATAGGGATTAGAGGAAAAAACGTTATGATGCTTGCCTCCCTCGGGGCTCCAATACTTCCTGGCTTCATAATCCCGAATGAAACGGTAGAGGAGATCGTCAATACAGGAAAAGACTCCAAAAAGTTTCTGATAGAACCAATTGAAAAATTAGAAAGACAGATGGGGAAGAAATACAATGACGAAAAAAATCCCCTACTGATAAAAGTTGTGGAAAGTCCAATACTCAACATGATAAAAGCATTTTCGATTCATAACATAGGGCTCTGCAATAAAACAGTTGGCGGATTTGCAACATTCGTGGGTGAGGATTTTGCATACCATGAATACAGGAATGTAATAATAAAACTTATCGAACTAAACCTGAAATCCGAGGACGATGCAGACAGAATAGAAAAACTCAACATACTCTACGACAATTTGAAAAAGTCAAAAAAGCCCGCAAAGGTGAAAGAACAGATAGAAGAGGCAAAAACTCTTTATCCGGAGGAGATCTTTAACAACGCATACGAGCAGCTTCTATTCACCATTGAACTGTTCGAAAAGTTTTTTAAAAACAGTTCTAGCAACATAGATTCATCGCTTCTTATCCAATCAATGACCTTCGGAAACTACGGTGAAGAAAGCTACTTTGGTAGCTTCTACACAAGAAACATCGTAACGGGTGAAAAGGGTATAAGCGGACAGTTCTTCATAAACGCCTTTGAGGCAGTTGGAGAAGGCGAGCCTATAGACAAACTCAACAAGGACTACTACAACACACTTCAGAAACTCGCCGATGATATTGAAAGGTACTTCAAAGAGATAAGGCAGATAAGGTTTACAGTAGAAAATGGCAAACTCTGGGTAATTGACCAGGTAGCAGTACCAAACAGGTCGGCCCAGGCCGAAATTAAAACATTGCTGGACCTCCACAATCAGGGGGTGGTTGACGACAGATATGTCATAAATACGATAAAACCTGGGAGGCTTTCAGAAGTTCTTCATCCTGTAATAGATATAGAGAGCGCAAAAAAGTTTCAAAGTGTTGAAGGCGGGATAGCAGGTGCCGTAGGAGCAGCCGTGGGACAGGCTTATTTTTCAACAGAGAAGCTGTTGAAGGCCTATAAAAGGGCTATCCAGAGCAATGGAGACACCAACTTTATTCTTGTAATGCCGGCCACATTCGCAGAAGATGTAAAGGCCATAGAGATATCAACAGGTGTTTTAACCTCCGAGGGAGGATATGCTTCCCATGCACCTGTAGTTGCAAGAAGTCTGGGTAAGGTAGCTCTTGTATTTCCAGATATAAAGTTTGAGAAGGATCACGTTTTAATAAAAGGCAAAAAGGTAAAGGAGGGTGATTACATATCCCTCAACGTTCCTTACTACGATACCCCGAAAATATACTTCGGCAGGGTCGACTTAATTATTCCATCTCCCGAAGACAGCGGGCTTTTAGACCTGCTTGAAGTTGTCCAGAAAAACATAAAAGATTTCGATGTACACGCCAATGCAGACCAGCCCAAGGATGCACAGCTTGCAAAGTTATTCAAAGCCCAGGGCATAGGTCTGTGCAGAACAGAGCATATGTTCTTCGATGAGAAGAGAATAAACACCTTCAGGGCCATGATTATTGCAGATACAAAAGAGGAGAGGATAAAGGCCCTTGATAAGCTGAAAGAGATGCAGGTGGCGGATTTTTACAAGCTGTTCAAGATTATGGAGGGATTGCCTGTAACAATCAGGCTTCTTGATGCACCTCTACATGAATTCCTTCCGCACACAAGGGAAAGCATGAATGAATTTATCAAATTTATGAAAAAGAAAAATCCGAAGCTGGATGAGAAAGAGATCAGATTGAGATGCGATATGCTGAAGGAGTTCAACCCCATGTTGGGTCACAGGGGCTGCAGAGTGGCAATCTCGTACCCCGAAATATACAACATGCAGACAAGAGCAATCTTTGAAGCAGCATACTCCCTTAAAAAGGAAGGAATAGATGTAAAGCCCGAGATAATGATACCTCTCGTTATGAGCTCCAATGAAATAAAAACAATAAGGTACGGGAAAAAGATAGAAGGCAAACATATAACAGGAATAGAAGAGATAGAAAGAGAAGTCAGAGAAAAGTTCAAAGCTGATCCCATCGAATACAGGGTGGGTACAATGATAGAACTGCCGGCAGCAGCACTGCAGGCCGATAAAATAGCCAGATATGCAGACTTTTTTAGTTTTGGAACAAATGACCTCACCCAGACAACAAACGGCCTTTCAAGGGACGATTTTAACAATTTCTTCTCGGACTACAACGAATTCGATTTGCTGGAATACAACCCCTTTAAGGTTCTTGGAGACCAGGTAAAAGAGCTTATTAAACTTGCAGCCCAGAGGGGAAGACTAACGCGCCCTGACCTTATAATGGGGCTCTGCGGAGAGCATGGAGCAGAACCCATCAATATACCCTTTGTCAAAGATACGGGGCTGAACTATGTGAGCTGTTCGCCGTACGGCATCCCGATTGCCAAACTGGCTATAGCGCAACTCGAGATTGAAAGGGACGCAGAAACAAAAAGAGATTAGTTAAATATCCCGATTAAAAACATACGTTTCTTCATCCTCAGTTTTACTTTCATAGTAAAGAGCCAGATTACCATATAAAAGCCGCGAATATAAACGTTGTAGAGGATTATTACCCAGCTCGCATCTAAAAGTTGCAGCGGGTTATTATTTACTATTATTTAAAAAATTAAGAAGGGCACCCCGAGATAAATAGTTTTGATTTAGTAGCTGCAAATAGAAATGTGATCTTTCAAAAATCGGAGTGGCAACAGAAATAAATACAATACAGGTTTTTTTATATATTTTACGAAAGCCAAATTTTAATAGACCTTTTCCTTACAAATAAAGGGACTTAAACTATTCTAGTAAAAACATTCGGCCGGTAAAATTCTATACAATTAAAAACACAGAAATTTTACCACTAGGTATAACTGATACTAAAACCACTGCAAAGATAATACCTATTACAAAAATATGATTTTATCCGGGTTAAATCTATCGTTTATACATCCCGAACAAGGATAGTTATATGACCCGAATATATACGAAAATTAATTATGGGGAAAAAGAAGAGCTTACTATTTTAAATACAAAGAGATTTATATAGTTGGAAGGATTTATATGCTGTCTACTAAACTGCCCTCCTATCAACGTAGACAACACTACCCAATGCCGGATCAGAATCTTCCGGGACAGAAAAGGCACGCATCAAGCGTGCCGTTTATGTTATTAATTTTAAAGCAATTATATCTATTTTGTCGGATGCATCCTCCATTTTATTCGTTATATAGTTAATATGAAGAATCATCTCTCTTAACATCATCCTTTCAGAAAACTTATCGATATTAAGTTCTTTAAAAACCATATTTAATGCCTTCCAGACATGCTTGTCAACCTCGCCTTCTAACTGTTCAACCTCTTTCATCTTGTCAAATACGACATTTATATCTTCAAATAGTGATTTTACACCATCGCGAAGTTTATCAGCGCATTCAACAGTTAGTCTGCCCATCTCTTTCAGTTCCGGTACAAGTTCATCAGGTATTCTTGGTTCTATCAGGGTAAGAATATCTCCTGTCGTTTCAGCTTCATTTGCTACATCATCAACAGCATCTACCGTAATAAACAG
>JALXDB010000231.1 GCA_026990615.1 Spirochaetota bacterium | reverse complement strand
TTATCAGACATTCCTTAACATCCCTGGCTCCAACCCCTGGAGGGTCAAGTGTGTGTATTACCTTTAGTGCTCTCTCGAGTTTTTCAATCGGAATATTCAACTCTTTGCTTAATTTATCAAGAGGCACCGAAAGATAACCCATACTATCAAGATAGGACACAAGGATAGAGGCGATGTTTTCTGTCTCTTCATCTATATCAAGCATTCCGATCTCTGAAATGAGGTATTCCTGCAGAGTTTCATCCCTTGAAACTGCACCCTCTATAAACTTTCTTTTAGTATCCTCAGATTCATCAGATCTTCCAATCTGGGCTCTCTGTTCTAAAAAGTACTCTTCAAAATCTTCGGTATTATCAAAACTGTCTCCGTTAATACTCTCTGTGTCATCAACCGCTCTTTCAAGTTCTTTTTCTCCAACATCAATGGATGGTCTATTCTCTTCATCAATTTCCAGTGCGGGATTTTCTAAAAGCTCTTTTTCGATGAGTTCCTGAAGTTCAACGGATGAAAGCTGCAGCATCTTTATGGACTGCTGCAACTGCGGGGTCATTACCAGTTTCTGCGTCTGCTTTAGTTGAATCTCCGGTTTTATCTGCACCATCTATTCCCGATTTATTATTGAGTTACTCCCTAATTTAGTTACTACCTCGTGCTTTTAAGAATTTTATTCTAAAACCGATCACTATAAACATAATATTTGAACTTCACGTCGACTATCAAGTTTTTTAATACCAATACACAAATAAATTATATATCATTTACACGGATAGCTCAAATAGATGCTTTTTAAATTGTAAAGTTGATACCAAGGTATATCTTCTTTGCCTTTTCATTGTTAACAAGGTAGTCACTTGTACCTGATACAAGTATCTCTCCTTCATTCATGATATAGGCCCTATCGGTTATCCTGAGGGTCTCCCTGACATTATGATCTGTAATCAATATACCAAGCCCATTTTCTTTTAGCTTCACAATTATACTCTGAATATCAAAAACAGCTATGGGATCGACTCCCGCAAATGGCTCATCCAGAAGCAAAAACTTGGGTTCCACCGCTAGTGCCCGTGCAATCTCCGTCCTTCTCCTCTCACCTCCCGATAAAGTGTAAGCTTTCTGTTTTCTCACATGCTCAATTCCAAGCTCATTTAAGAGAAAATCTGCTTTTGCCATTCTTTCACGCCTGTTCAACCCCGTACTTTCTAAAACAGCAAGAATATTCTGTTCAACTGTTAACTTTCTAAAAACTGATGCCTCCTGGGGAAGGTATCCTATCCCCATCCTTGCCCTCTTATACATTGGGAAATGCGTTATATCCTCGTCATCGATTGTTATCCTACCTTTGGCGGCTCTGATAAATCCCACTATCATATAAAAGGTTGTTGTTTTCCCGGCTCCATTGGGACCAAGAAGCCCCACAACCTCTCCTCCTTTGATATTGAGGCTAACCCCTTTTACCACCTCTCTTTTTTTGAACCTCTTTACCAGGTTTTCAGCCGTTAATATACTCATATTAAATCATTGCACCCCTTTTTGCTCTATTTTCCCCCTGACATCGAATAAGAAGTCAGATTTTTTCTCTCTCCTATTCAGAGTATAACTGTCGCATCTTGTTACTACATTTTCAGATATTACAACCACATTCCCTGAAGCCTTAAAAATCGACTGATCGGCATCAAAGGTCATCGTCTCCGAACCAATACTGTAATTATCAGTTA
>JALXDB010000230.1 GCA_026990615.1 Spirochaetota bacterium | reverse complement strand
GCCTATAAAGATGTATCCGAAGTGGTCAGGATTGTGGAAATGAATGGTCTGGCCTCACGTGTAGCTGAGCTAAGGCCTGTTGGTGTGGTAAAGGGATAGCGATACTATCCATGAATCGGATCGGATATTTTTGTTTAATCCTTATGATTTAAAATTATGTAAGTGAAGTTTTATTTTATGATTATTACGCACAGCAGGATGTGGTTATCAAAATAACTGGAAGGAGTTTTTAAATGGGGAATGAAATCTATATTGAGGACTGCAGATACCATGTTGGTGAAGAAGTTACAATAAAAGGCTGGGTGAGACATAAAAGATCAAGCGGGTCTATATTTTTTATTGAAGTCAGAGACGGAACCGGTGAAATTCAGTGTGTTGTTGTTAAAAGTGAGGTGGATGAATCAACTTTTCAAAGCTGTGACAGTTTAAAAATAGAAAGCTCGCTTAAAGTTACAGGGTTGTTGAGGGAGGAAAAAAGAGCTCCCGGTGGATATGAAATTTCGGTTAAATCAATAGAAGTGATTCATATTCCCGAAGAGGAGTATCCAATATCCAAAAAGTCCCATGGAATAGATTTTTTAATGGAGCACAGGCACCTCTGGTTGAGGTCCAGAAGGCAGTGGGCCATCCTGAGAATAAGGAGCAAAGTTGAAAAGATACTGCGGGATTTCTTCTATGAAGGCAGGTTTGTATTAATCGATACTCCCATTTTAACGGGTTCGATTGGTGAATCGGCGGGTAACCTGTTTGAAACGGAGTATTTCGATCTGGGAAAGGCCTATCTTGCACAAACGGGCCAGCTTTACCTCGAGGCTGCAGCCGCATC
The DNA here is from genome assembly GCA_026990615.1 of Spirochaetota bacterium. Classification (GTDB taxonomy): domain Bacteria; phylum Spirochaetota; class B62-G9; order B62-G9; family B62-G9; genus JALXDB01. The sequence goes on along the minus strand of JALXDB010000230.1, from coordinate 893 downwards.
TTTCGGCAGAGTATTCTGTTTTGGTCCTACTTTTAGAGCTGAAAAATCAAAAACAAGGAGACACCTTACCGAATTCTGGATGCTTGAAGCGGAAATGGCCTTTTTTAACAGTGATATGAATATGGATATACAGGAGAAGATGATTTCTTATGCAGTTAAAAGGGCTCTGGATGAGTGCGAACAGGAACTCAGTATTCTGGAAAGGGATACCTCAAAATTGGAAAAAATCGAACCACCATTTCCGCGAATTTCGTACAGTGAGGCGATTGAAATACTTAAGAAAAAGGGATTCAGTATAGAATGGGGTGATGACATCGGAGGTGATGAGGAGACAGCTATTTCAGAGGAGTTCAGCAAACCTGTTTTTATTTACAACTATCCCAGAGAAATAAAGGCATTTTATATGAAACCGAATCCTGATGATGCCAGGACAGTTCTTTGCGACGATCTGATAGCCCCTGAGGGATATGGAGAGATTATAGGTGGTTCCCAGAGAAATGATAGTTATGAATTACTGATGGAGAGAATCAGAGAAGAGGGGCTTGATCCTGATAAGTATGCCTGGTATCTTGACCTTAGAAAGTACGGTACATTTCCGCATTCTGGATTCGGACTGGGCCTTGAGAGATTTGTATCATGGATATGCGGATTACAGCATGTCAGGGAAGCAATCCCGTTCCCGAGATTGATTAATAGAATATACCCCTGAGTCAGATGCTTGATAGCAGAAATCCAATATATTTTCTTTTAGTTCTGCTTGTAGTTATCTTTTCTGTATCAACCAGCCCTGAATGGGGATTAGCTTCCACAAAAAAGGTATACTACAGGGTAATATATACCTCCGGGCGGGTGAAATTCTACAGAAAAAATACCGTTTTAAAAGGAGTCAGGTC
>JALXDB010000229.1 GCA_026990615.1 Spirochaetota bacterium | reverse complement strand
GTTATGTATCTTGCAAAGGAGGGCTTGCCCGTATATGGAACAATAGTACCAAATGCAGGAATAAGCGGTCCCATGACCCTTGCGGGAACACTCGCTCTGGGAAACGCCGAGTTTCTGGCACTGGCAATCATGTTTCAGCTTATCAGGCCGGGTATGCCCATGATTTACGCGGTTCTATCCACCGCTGCAGACATGAGAACCGGAGCATACACACCGGGCGCAGTGGAAACAGCAATTCTGCAGGTGGCCCACTCGCAGATGGCAAGATACTACAATCTACCTTCAGGAGGATACATAGGGCTCACCAATGCACATATTAACGATGCCCAATCCGGGTACGAGACAGGAATTGGAACAACGGCAGCACTTATGGGAGGCGCAGACCTATTTAATATGGGAGGACTTCTGGGCTCTCTTATGGCTTTTGATTTTGCGAAGGCAGTCATAGATAATGAAATTGCCCTTATGCTAAAAAGACTCAATAGGGGTATAGAGGTTGAAAAAGATTCAATTGCCCTCGAGCTAATCAAAGAGGTGGGTCCTGGTGGCAGTTTTATGGACAGCATGCATACACTTCAGCATATGAAGGACCAGGTTCTATTCACGGAGGTTGCAGAAAGGGATATGCTTCAGATATGGGAGCAGAAGGGGAAACCGGATGCAGAATCAAAGGCCCTTGAAATAGCAAAAAAGATTCTTTCAAAGGAGAATCCGGTGGTTTTTTCAGAAGAAGTAGACAAAAAGATTAGAGAAAGATTTAAAGGCCTGGTTAAAGGAAAAGCCGGGTGGATCTACCAATAACAATAATAAAGCACATAGGTTTTACTACTCCGCGACACTGCCTTTTTCCTTAATAGAGAGAATCTGTGAAATTTTAGTCGAGAAATCTTCAACAGAATAGGGTTTTTTAATTATGCCCATAACGTAATCGTAGTTTTTCAGGTAATTCATGTCTAGGGTTATATAGCCCGAGGCGATTAAAACAGGTTTTTTGATACCAAGCTCTGAAAATACTTTCAGCGTTTGCTCGCCATCCATCTCGGGCATCAAAAGATCGAGAATAATGAGGTCAACATTTTTGCCACCCCCGTTTTTAAAAAAATCTATACATTCTCTCCCGCTTCTAAAGCTGATAACTTCATATCCAAGATGCCTTAGTATTTCACTGCCTGTTTCTCTTACCACATCCTCATCGTCGACAATGACTATCGTTCCTGTCCCCCTCTGAACCTTTTTATCGAATTCTCCACCGGTGCTGCTCTCAGATCTTCTCACAGGAAGCAGTACATCTATTTTAGTTCCTTTTCCCTCTTCAGATTCTACATGTATAATACCCTCATGATTTTTCACAATTCTGTAAACAATAGAAAGACCCAGCCCTGTCCCTTTAACAGCACCCCTTACCTTTGTGGTAAAGAAGGGATCAAACATCCTCTCCCTTACCTCTTTGGACATACCAACCCCGTTGTCTTCGACCGATATGATTATATAATTCTCGTTATTGTTCAGATTATATACGTTCTTTAATTTATCCCTATCTGTACATCTCCTCGCCGTAATTTTTACAACTCCATTTCCCTTTTCGTTTACAGCTTCAAAAGCATTCAAAATTATATTCAACACTGCCTGAGTTATCTGAGTGCTGTCTGCAAAGAGTTCTATATCCCTGTCTATTTCCTTTACTACCTTTATATTCCTTTTAACCGGGGCCTTTATCATCCCGAGGGCACTTTCAATAACAACACCAAGATTTATATTTTCCTTTTTCCCCGCTGTTGAACGTGAAAAGAGGAGAATCTGCTGAACAAGTTTCGCAGCATGATCGGCTATTTCCTTTACAGAATTAAGGTAAAATTTTATCTTCTCAGTTTCATCACTCATTCTTGCCAGGTCAATATACCCTATCATACCGGTAAGAAGATTGTTAAAATCATGGGCAAATCCCCCCGCAAGAAGTCCCACTGTCTCCATTTTCTGGGATTCTATCATCTTCTGTTCAAGGGTTACCATTTCTGTTACATCCTCGATTTCGAGAACAGCACCTCCCCCGTCAATTCCACGTAGCGGATATATGTAAAGATTGGCAATTATCTTTTCACTGCTATTTGGAGGAGAAAACTGAATTTTATTAAGAATAACCTCTTTCCCCGATTCAATAACCTTTTTTATCTCACTGAAGTAGTTTTTTAATTCGCAGGAATCCTTGTTCAGAACATTGCCCTTGAGCATCTCTATATTACTGCCTATAAGTTCCTCGGCCCTTCTGTTGACAAAAACAACCCTTAAATTTTTATCAAAGGTAACAATTGCATTTGGAGAAGCATGGATGATATCTTCCACATATTTCTTTATAGTCTCAAGTTCTCTCTTCTGCCTCTCGACTGTTTCCTTCTCTCTAATCAGAGCGTCTTCCCTATCCCTGATAGAACGGGCCATCTCGTTGAAGTACTCGGCTATTATCTTTAACTCATCATCGTTGTTCATCTGAAGTATTACATCTCTCTTTCCCTCGCCTGTTATCTTTATAGCTTTTAGGAGGGTATCAAGGGGTTTAAATAGCCTGTCCCTCATTATCTGAAAGAACACAAGTATGGAAAACGCAACTAAAAGTCCAGTTGAAGCTACGATAAAGAAAAAGGCAGTATTCACAAAATGTGCAAAATGATTCTTCATGAATCTAATTTTTTCATTAACCTCCCTCAATATTTCTCCCCCGAGGGACTGAAGAACATCAAATGTAAAGCTCGTGTCTTTTTCAACCACAAACACCCTCTGAGCTATTACAATCTCCTCCTCGAAGCTCTTCTTAAAAGAGCTAAAAACATCAAGTACACCCTTCAACCTGCTTGAATACTCAGGGACGTTAAGCAGGATGCTGTTCAGTATAAAATCAAGTTTTCTAAACTCATGTTCGAGATCAAATTTTGGATACTTTTTGCCTGAATAGTTGTCCAGGTAGTCGTTAAAATCGTTGTTCAATTTTTTTATCCCTTCGTTGAGCAGAAGAAGATCCATAATTGCCTGTTTAAGAAACAGCGATTCCTCTTTGCCTGGATTACCCGAGGTAATTCTAATAGAAATATCGTTTCTGAGATTTGTAATCATCCTGTCTATATTGTTCACCATTAATTTTCTCATATACCTATTTCTGGTCAGGGACTCTTTATACTCTATTAATCTGTTGAACTGGAGCTTATAATTTTGAATATAAATTTTGAAATCCAGAAAATCGGATGTTAGTTCCTCGATTTTCAGGCCTTTTCTATAGCCCTCTTTCGACGTGTACTCATTTACATAGGATATTGCCTTGTCTATATCTTCGTTAAAAACCGTTCTTGCGTACAAAAAGTTGCCACGGTTTATATTCATAAAAGCAGAATATGTAGCTCTGTTGAAGCTGTCTATTATATCATTTATCAAAACACCAACTGAAAGCTGGGAGTCTACCATATTATCCAGCCTTTTCATGACAAATCTCTCGGCTACCATCATAATAATAGAAAGGAAAATGAAGACTGATGCACTTATCAGAACTATACTGAGGACTAGTCCTTTGATGCTGGTTCTTCTGTATTTATTTTTTAAAAAGTTTTTTATTCTTTTAATCATAAAAGATAGTTCCGGGTATGAGATCTGGCGGGATTGTAATCCCCAACATCTTTGCTCTCTTCCTGTTTATTGCTCTTAACCCTCTGATAGACTCAACTACAGGAATGGATTTAACAGGTTTACCATTGAGAATATCAACAACCATTTTTCCAGCAACCATTCCGTACTGCCAGCCCGTTTCTCCGTATGAGCAGAGCAGACCCAACTTTACAGAGAACAGGTTTGCAGTAACCTCGGGCTTATCGCAGTTCTTAACATACCACTTAACCACATCCTCTGGCTTAACATATTTACCGTACCGGTCTTTTAAAGTATAATAGCTCAGTATATAGATAACATCAACATCCTTTTCCAGTTTGTTTATGTACATCTTCCACTCTTCAAAACTCTCGGCTATGTAGAGGGTCTTCAGTTTAATCTCACCAAAGTTAAAATCTTCAACCTTCCACCTGTGCAGAAAGGCCTGTGAGCTCAAACCAGAATCCATAATAATACCGAATGTTTTTGCCTCCGGTACGAGTGTATGAATTAAACCAAGATCAGCTCTTATATTTATCCTTTCAAGTACACCCGTAACATTTCTTGAGGGATAGCCGTAATCCTCCGGATTCCCATTGACCCCTAAAAAAACCACGGGGGTTTTAACCTTATTTGACAGGTATTTTACCACAAAGTACTTTTGGGCAGGATCATCGGCAGCAATTACAACATCGGGTTTATTGTTTTTGAAAAAAATATATGCCTTTTCTGCCATCTTGTTTATACTTTCAGGATGCCTCTTGCTATCAAGGTAAAAATCCTCTATTTTCAGTACACTACTCCTGTATTTTTGAAGACCCTCCATCAACCCTTTTCGATATTCAACTACCCACCTGTATTCCGGATGATAGCTATGGACAATTAAAATCTTTTTAGTATCTTTAGCATATAATCCGTTTAAAGATACAATAAAAAGCAGGGCTGTAAAGATTAATACTATGTAAGTTGATATTTTGTTCTGCATGGCTTTTTACGATAAATGAAATTTTTGTTACAAAAAATTTTAAAATATAAAATTCGAATTTACAAATCTCTTAAATACATCCTCTTCAAATTTCTTATAGAGAAAATCGTAGAGTATCAATTTGGAGAGATCCATTATCTCGTTCCTCTTGGATGTAAACTCTACCCTACTTAGCTCTATAGTTGAAATGTAATTGAGATGTATCATTCTTTGAATTAGAGGGGCTTCAAACCTATCAAGTGAAAGTCCGTACTCTACCGTATTATCAGCTAACCTATACTTTCTAAGTTTCTTATTGTTTCTAATAAACCAGTTAATACCTTCCTCTGTGAAAATCACAATAATTGGGAGCTCTATAACTCTGTTTTTCTCTTCTATCAGCATACTTTAACATCTGCAACTTTAATTAGGCACTTTTTATCTCAAGACCATGACGTTTTTTAGGAAATCGCTTAAGAACAGCAACACAATTCCTCTTATTATTAAATACAACACCCCCATTCCAGTACTCCACAGCAGCAAATAGTGCATTTCCACTATCATACTCATCACTATCTTCAGTAACAAAAGAAATATACTTCTCCATCTCTTCGAAATTTTGATTCTGGAAACATTCTAGTCTTTTCCTATTAAATTCATTCCACTCCTCTATCCTTTTAAACCCCTCACCCTCGTCCTCTATAATCAGGTGAGCATGTTCTTCACTAAATGAAAACCATACATGCACGAATTTATTCGGATTATTCTTATTCCCATGCTTTATAGCGTTCTTAATAAGCTCGCTTATCTGTTGCTCCAGAAGGTTTATCTCCTTTATCTCCGGCGGGGCTTTCTGCACAACGAGAAGGGTAAAATACCTTATCTGTCTAAAATCACTCGGAAATTTTTTATAAAACATTCCTGTTTTATCAAACAACTTGCTATTTTCATCGACAAGTATCTCTTTTATCTCGCTCACCGCTCTTTTTACTCCTTATACAAAAAATATTACCAAAAAAACAACTCAAAAGAAGCTAACAAGTTAAAGCTCAGCCTTTATCTGCTTTATTGCATTTTCCACTGTATCGGTGATTTTAAAATAACCCATTAACTTAGTAAGCTCAATAACCTTTTTAACTGTTCCCCTAATATTGGCAATCCGAAATTTCATATTTCGTTTTTTTAGTTCCGAATGCACATATATAAGTGCTCCTATTCCACTACTATCAATATAGTTAACACCTTCCATATTAATAATAAAATTCTGAATATTTTTCTCTATCATCTTGTTTACGAGATTTTTAACCTTGTAAGCATTGTACATATCCATATCACCGCTAACATCAATAATATAGATAGTTGAACTTCTCCTTATTTTTATCTCCATATCCGCTGACCACCATTTACACTATTCTAATTTAATTGACCTTCATTACAACTATCGTTTCATCGTCGTGCTGTCTTGCCTTTCCAACGAAACTCTCCAGATCATTCTTAATCTTATCTACCAGCTCCCTCGCAGAGAGTAACGTATTATCCATAAT
>JALXDB010000228.1 GCA_026990615.1 Spirochaetota bacterium | reverse complement strand
GGGTACTATACATATAAAAACCAGTACTCGGGATAGGGTACAGACCATTTTTGCCTGTAATTTATCAGATTGTGTATGAGGAACAACTTAGCTGTAGTTGTATTAAATTAATTGAGGGGCTATACAATTGCAATGCAGACACTATTAAAAAATTGTGTCTATAAAATCCGGTTATACTGGTTATAACAGATAAAGTATCAAATGCTTTAACTACTATCGTATTACAGTAAGAAAATTGGATTTTGCTAAACTTTACTTTACTTAACTTTGTGTATTCAAACTTGTGTATTTAAATATGTAAAGTATCTATATCATTATCAGTCAACAGGACAGAGCCGATGAAATACACCAGAATTGAAATAGCCGTAAAGCCGGAAATCGATGACCCATTTGCAAAACATGTCAAATGGGAGATAACAACAACCCTGGGTTATGAAATCAGAAACGTAAGACTTGTATCGGTTTATACGGTATATTCCGACCTTAACCAGAACGAATTAGAGCTATTTGCCAGAGATGTTCTGTGCGATCCCGTGCTTTCATTCTACGCAATCGGCAAACCCGCAGGTCTAAAACTTGAGCCATTCGACTGGGCAGTGGAAGTGTCCTTTAAGCAGGGAGTAACCGATAATGTAGGACATACTGCAACCCAGGTTCTTCAAATTCTGGCCAGGCATTTCGGCAACAAAAATACCCAGGATTACAGGGTCTATAAATCTACACAGTATCTGATAGATGCAAACTTAAAACCTGGCGAAGTAGAAAAGATATGCAGTGAGGTTCTTTACAACGATCTAATAGAAGATATCGATATTCTAAGCCACAATGACTTTATAAAAAAATCAGGATTCCCTGTAAAAGAACGCCATTACAATCCTGAATATGAACCCAGGGTTACCATATTCAACCTCAACATCCCGGATGAAGAGCTCTTAAAACTCTCACAGGACAGGGTTCTTGCCCTTACACTTGATGAAATGAAATATTTCAGAAGCTACTTCGAAGACCCAGAAATAAGGAAAGAGAGAATAAAGGCAGGAATAAGCGCCGATCCCACCGATGTAGAGCTGGAGTCCTTCGCTCAAACACAATCAGAGCACTGCAAGCATAAAATATTCAACGCCCGTATTACATACAAAAGCGGCAAAACCCGCAAAGAGATCAATTCTATATTTAAAACATATATAAAAGGCGCAACCGAACGGATCTCCAAACATAAAAAGTGGCTCGTCTCCGTATTTGAAGACAACGCCGGAGTAATTGAATTCAACGAAAACTATAATCTTGCATTTAAAGTTGAAACCCACAACACCCCCTCTGCTCTTGATCCCTATGGAGGAGCCATTACAGGGATAGTGGGATGCGACAGGGACCCGGCCGGTACCGGACTTGGGGCAAGGATAATTGCGCATACAGATTACCTCTGCTTTGGAAACCCCTTTCACAGGGGTGAGTTACCGCTAAAGATGATGCACCCCAAAAGAATAATGGAGGGTGTTATCAAAGGGATAGAAGATGGTGGAAATAAATGCGGAATACCGACAGTTAACGGGGGAATAATATTTGATCCATCATACAGCGGTAAACCCCTTGTGTACTGCGGTTCAGTGGGAATAATGCCAAAAGAAATTGATGGCGTTCCAACCCATATTAAAAAAGCCCTGCCGGGCGATATAATCGTTATGGTCGGAGGCAAAATAGGAAAAGATGGAATACACGGAGCCACCTTTTCAAGCGAGGAGATAAAAGAGACCTCGCCTTCTCAGGCTGTTCAGATCGGCGATCCAATTACCCAGAAAAAGATGCTTGACATGCTGCTTGAAGCAGAGGAACAGTTGCTCTACAGGGGTATTACCGACAACGGAGCAGGAGGGTTATCATCATCGGTTGGAGAAATGGCCCTGCTTTCAGGCGGGGCATATCTCGAGCTGGAGCATGCTCCGCTTAAATATCCAGGGCTCGATCCATGGGAAATTCTTCTATCTGAAGCCCAGGAAAGAATGACCCTTGCAGTACCCCCGGAAAATCTTGACAGGTTCTTAGAGCTTGCCAGAAGGAGAGATGTACTTGCCACACCCATAGGAAAATTCACTGACACGGGATACTTTCACGTTACCTACAGGGGTAAGACCGTTTGCTACCTTAAACTGGAATTCCTCCATTCAAACATCCCAATGCACCTTGAAGCTGAGTGGACTCCTCCGCATATAGATGAAACCAGACCCGAATTAAACGGCAAAAGCATGGAGCAAATAATAGAAAGAGTGGTAACAGACCTGAACAGCTGTAGCAGAGAGCCTGTAATAAGGCGTTACGATCACGAAGTGGGAGGAGCCACAGTTGTAAAACCCCTGATAGGAAGCGAAGAGGTTGGCCCTTCAGATGGAGGGGTAATATCTCCCGTGCCCGGTGACCGGAGGGGATTCGTTTTATCGGGAGGCATTAATCCGTTTATCTCCAGGGTTGATACATACAGAATGGCAGCACTCGCCGTAGACGAGGCTGTCAGAAATGCTGTAACGGTTGGGGCAGACCCTGAAAGAATTGCTCTTCTTGACAATTTTTGCTGGCCCGATCCTGTGTACGACGAGGACAAGACCCCGGATGGCAAGTACAAACTTGCCCAGCTTGTAAGAGCCGCAGAGGGACTTTACGATACGGCAACCAAATATAATACACCATTCATTTCGGGCAAGGACAGCATGAAAAATGACTACAAGATAGGAAAACATAAGATAAGCGTACTGCCCACCATACTTGTTTCTTCTATAGGAATCGTACCGGATATATCAAAATCCGTTACTTCCGATTTTAAAGATGAGGGTGATGCAATATACATCCTGGGCTATACAGAAAATCATATGGGGGAATCGCTGTTTTACAGGATATTTGGCGGAAGTTCTGCCGCTGTCCCCGTGGTAAAACCGGAAGATTTCATAAACTGGTACAGGGCCTATTTCGAAGCGGTCAAAGCAGGAATTATAAAAAGTGGTCACGATATTTCGGAGGGCGGACTTGCGGTAGCTCTTACAGAATCTTCAATATCAGGTAAAATAGGTTCTGAAGTATGGCTGAAGGATGTGCCATCAAAAGAGACCTTAAAAGAGGACGAAATCATTCTCTTCTCAGAATCAGCGGGAAGAATACTCTTTACTGTAGCGCCTGAAAATGAATCCCTGTTAAAAGAAATTATGTCCAATATCCCCTGTAGCAGGATTGGCAGAGTTGGCGGGGATTCAATAAAGATTAACGGGATAGACGGACGAGGAATAGCGGAAATAGATGTTAAAGATATTACTATAAAATACAGAAGGCCCCTTTACGAAATACTGGGTATGCAGATGTAAAATTGTAGATCTGTTTTACGGGAGGAAAAGTTGAGCTTAAAGGCTATGATTTTAACAGGCTACGGGATAAACTGCGATTATGAAACTAAATATGCATGTGAACTCGCTGGTTTTGATTCATCAAGAGTGCATCTCAACGATCTACTTGATAACCCCTCGATGCTCAATGATTTTGGATTCCTTGTCTTTCCCGGAGGATTCACATTCGGCGATGACCTAGGTTCCGGGGTGGCATTTGCTGCAAAAATCAAATTCTCTATTTCAAAGGACGGAAAAAGGCTCTACGATACACTGATGGAATTTAACCGTCGAGGAAAACTTATACTCGGAATATGTAACGGCTTTCAGATACTTGTCAGATTGGGCGTTATCCCGGCATGCAATAACCGATACGGAGTACAGCAGGCAACCCTTGCTCCAAATATGTCAGGCTACTTCATCGATAGATGGGTATACCTCAAAGTAGAAAAAAAGTCTCCAAATGTCTTCACCCGGGGGCTCACTCTTATAAGACTACCCGTAAGGCACGGAGAGGGCAGGTTTGTACCGCTCAATGAACACATTCTGCAAAAGGTAGAGGATGATGGACATGTATCTCTGAGATATGCAGATGAAAACGGTACACCGACTGAAAGATTTCCCTATAATCCAAACGGCTCTGTAAACTCAATAGCAGGGATAACCGACACAACGGGGAGGATATTCGGCCTAATGCCCCATCCTGAAGCCGCGGTTTCGCTATATCAGTATCCAGACTGGACACGTAAAAAAATCTCTGAATCGGAATACGGTGATGGATTTAAAATATTTGAAAATGCCTTCAGCTATTTAAAGTAACCCTATGGAACTAATAATTATTGTTGTATTAGGCATGATCGCTGCAAGTTTTATCGAAACACTGGCATACAGAACACAGAGGGGAATTTCAATCGTTACTCCTCCATCATTCTGCGACCACTGTCACACAAAGCTAAAATTCTATGAAAAAATACCTGTTTTAAGCTGGATTATTCTCAGAGGCAAATGCAGATACTGCGGGAACAGGATCCCTGTAAAATATATCATAAATGAATTATTCCTCCCCGTAATATATGTGCTTTTATACATAAAGTACAAAAATCTGTATGAAATAGCCCTTTATGCATATCTTGTAACTGTAATGGCCTACCTCTCTTTGCTGGATATAGATATAGGCACCATCTCAATGTACGATATTGCGGCTCTGTACATCGGAAGTGCTGTAAATACAGTTCTCTCTTTTACAGGACACCTTACATTTGTTCCCAAACACTACTTTTTCGGGTTAATTTCTGGAATTACTATTGTTATGGTGAGTTTTCTTATAGTTTACGCAATAAAAAAAAGGATACCAATGGGTGCCGGAGATCTCCTTATAATACCTGCCTTTTCCCTTTTTTTTGGATACAGGGAGGTAATTACGATAATGATCGTTTCAGCAACGGCGGGAATCTTTGCAGGAATATTTTTAATGATTACGGGAATTGTGAAAAGAGAACACAAGTTTCCAATGATACCATATCTTACATTCGGTATCGTTGTTCAGCTCATATTGCTGTAATTTTATAGATAAACTTCATTTATTAAATGGCAATTACCACAGCATCGAAGACCTTTTTGATAACAGAATAACAAAAGCAAAATATAGCAATACAGTTTAATTTATTATTATTCAATGATTTATAGCTATGTATACCGGAGAATAAATCAGTTTTTAGTAGGCCAATTAAATATTGGCACAGGCTATTCCATTTTTTTTTAATATTTTCATGAAAAATATCCACTTTAGCAAAAAACATTATGTGGTTTGATACACACAGTTTCAAAGAAAAATATACTTACCTCAATAGTTGTATTAATTTATAATTGATAAAAAATACAATATTTAGATTAAAAACAGATGAACGGCCTTATCTATCTCATATATTCAATGTTATGGTTGTTAATATTATTTGAAGGGGCAAAATTTACAGATACTTTAATCAAAGAAAAACTGGAGTTCAGCAGTACAGGATCATCACCAACCACAGAAATCAGCAGCTACAAAAACAGAATAAAAGAAAGCTTAAAAGATAAAAAATTTACGTCTTACATTTCACTCACCCCGCTTTTTGAGAAATCACAGGAAACACCTGAGGCCGGGCAAGAAAAGTCAGAAATACAGGATTCACCCCTGCTCCATAAGTATCAACTTACCGGTATAATATACCTCGGAACCAAAAGATCGATCGCTCTTATTAGAAAAAGAGGCGAAAAAGAAAGCAGACCATACCATGTGAATGACAATCTCGACAGTGCTGTAATAACAAAGATAGCAAAGGACAGGGTTTACCTGAACTATATGGGGCAAACGGTGGTATTGCCAATGTATTACAGGGTTGTTCAAAAGGCAGCCAGACCTTCAAATTTCACTCTTAAAACAGGAGAATCGGGTCCTCAGAACTACGCATCATCAAAAAAAATAAGAAAGGTGCTTAGCAGGAGTGATGTGGAAAATAAAGTTTTTAAAAGGGTAAACCAGATTCTAACTCAAATAGCAATCAGTCCATATATGAAAAACGGAAAAATGGAGGGAATCAGACTTATAAGAGTCCCGAAAAATAACATTGTCTATGAACTCGGTGGAAGAAGCGGGGATATAATAAAAAGGGTAAACGGGCATGAATTAAACCAGATAGACCAGCTTTACAAACTGTGGGAAAATATAAAGGATGACAGTTTAATATCAGTTGACCTCGAAAGAAATCATCAAATATACACCTACACCTTTGAGATAAGAGAGTAATACAACAGATATTTAAAGCGGCAACTTTAAAATTCCTTAAAATAAGAACCTAACGCTTATCACTGCTTATATGGTTTAACTAGAGTTATGAGAAATTTTGTATATATAGGGATCAAATAGGGGTTTGTCAATCCATTAAAAATAAGAAAAAGATCTATTGGATCTGGACAAGGTAATGTAGATATATTCCTGTAAAAATATTTAAGAAAATGGCACAGTCCGGTTGGTATACAATAGTTTTGATAAAGATATAAAACTACTTTTTAGGTAAAAAATATTAACCCCGGGAGATTGAAGCCTAGTAGCAATCTCGCTTATTAGCACTATTTAAAGAATTCTAGCAAAATATTATAAAGTTTAAATATATCACCCTTATTTGTACAGTTTGTATAATACTTCTAAATACCAGCCTTTTATGGTATAATATTTTAAAGTATTCAGGTCGAAATTTAAAAAACAGAAAAATGAGGCAAATTTACCCTATATAAGATGAACAAAGATTAATTTAACAACTTAAAAAAGAGGGAAATGGACCTTGAAACCCAGAAAATCTCTTGATAACGAAGTAAAAAAACAGCTTCAGTACCTCGAAATAAGGGGTGAAAGGATAACGTACTACATCAGATGGTTCGTTCTATTTCTTCAGCTTTTCTTTGTTGCTCCATTTTATTACAGAACAAATCATATAAACATAGTTAAAAATCCCTACTTTATAGGAATTATCTCAGCAACTGTGATTTATAACCTCATACTTACATTTATATTAAAATGGGGAAAATACCGGGGATATATAAAATATATTTCTCTTGCAAACGATATGTTAATTCTATCACTTGGTATATACGTCTGGTCTCATCTTTTTTCCACACTGTTCCAGGTAACAACAATGTCCCTGTACCTTTACAGCCTCGTTGTTGCACTGGCCTCATCCAGAATGGACATGAAGTTCACACTTATATCCCTTCTTTCCTCGGCTGTAGTCTTTAACCTACAGTTTATTCTCTGGATTTCTTCTTTTAAGGCATATCCGGAGTTTATATTTGCAGCAACCAATGGATTTATTTATCAACAGCAGGTCTTAAAAACTATCTACCTGCTCATATTCGGAGGTGCTCTATGCTACACCAACTACCTGATAAAGAAGTTCGTAGTTGATAAAATCATAACCTATAGAAGGGCTGTGAATGCAGAAACCAGGGTTGTAAACCAATTTAAAACAATTCTGAACAACATAAACACCGGTATTTCTATTGCCGATGAGAGAGGTACAATAATATTTATCAACAAAACCCTTGTAAACCTGCTTGGATACAGGAAAAAAGATTTAATAGGTCGAAATATTTCTGAGATAATAGATAAAAACAGAAATTTCCTCGACTCCTTTAAAAGAGCCATCGAAAAAAAAAGATATTTGAACTTTGAAATAGTTATGAAAAAGAAGAACGGAGTTGATACTCCTGTTAGAGTTTATGTAACAAAAACCTTAATTATAAGGGACAATACATACCTTATAACCCTTATTGATCTTACAAAGCAGAAGGCTCTCGAAGAAAGGCTTCTGCAGTCAAGAAAAATGGAGATCATCGGAAGGCTTGCAAACGGTTTCGCCCACGATTTTAACAATCTGATTTCAATTCTTGAACAAAATCTCTATTATGCAATGCTGGAATCGGTAGATACAAAATCTCTTATTGAGAAAATAAAGGTTGTAATCGACAGACAGAAAGAACTGGTTGAACTCCTATACAGAATTTCAGGAAAGATAGAAAAAGAGAGTACGGAGCTTTCCATTTCTTCTATTTTCACCAAAATAATCAAACTTCTGCATCATACAATTCCTCAATCTATCAAGCTGGAGATTAAAAGTGAGATTCCCGACAACTACATTTTTATTACCAATGAAACTGCAATTATGCAGGTACTGGTAAATTTGATCACCAATGCAAAGGAGGCAATAGAGCCGGGGGAGGGAACAATTACAGTGCATGCCTACACCTCAACAAACTTCGATTTTAGAAACGCAATCTTAACACCAAAAAAGACCAAGAATCAGGATTTTCTTATTTTGGAAGTTGTTGATAATGGCCCAGGAATTCCAAAAAAACTACTAAAATCCATATTTGAACCTTACGTGAGTACAAAAAAACAGAAAGAATCATTCAAAAGAGGGCTCGGACTCAGCTTTGTATATGCAATAATCGAGCAACTTAACGGTGGAATTGCCGTAAAAACCGAAAAGGGAAAAGGAACAACCTTTACAATTTCTATTCCGGTTAGAATTGTTTTAAAATCTGAGGGGATTAAGCCTCCTTCATTCACATCCGAAAAGAATGAACCCGAATTCAATGTGGGTGAAAACACTCCATGCATCCTGTATATAGATGATGATGAAGATATGAGATTAATTACGGCCAAAATCCTTAAGAAATACGGTTACACAGTATACTCTGTTGAGAGAGGAAAGCATGCACTCGATCTGATAAAAAATCATAAAAATTATGATCTAATAATGACAGATTACTACCTTCCTGATATTGAAGGCAAAGAACTGATAAAAAGGATAAAAGAGCATATAAATGTGCCTATAATACTCATGACAGGCTCCCAGGAAGAGAGCATCGAAAGACTGAATTCAGATAACACGGTTGCAGCTATAGTAAAAAAGCCCATAGAGGTTGAGAAACTCCTGGAGGCAGTGGAAAAAACAATTACAAATATTCCCTCCTCAACAGGTTAAAAATAGCGAGATATAAAAAATAGTAAGACTCACTAAAATATTTAATTTCAATAATTTACTTGACAACTAATATCATTATTGATATTATTTAAAAAGTCAGAATAGTTTTTAACCATTTGTATATTATTATATAATAAAGAATTAGCGGGGGAATGCCGATAATACAAAGAGTTTCAGATGCATAAATAATCTTAAAATAAAAGGTAAATTGCAAATTTTTTTATTTAAAAACTATATATTTTTTTGTATTTTTATGTTGCAAAATCGTTAGCATTGAGATAATGTAGACTAAATAATGTTCTTTTCCATAAAATCTGGTATGTCAATTTAAATTATGTATAAACATTTTGATTACAATTATCCAAGTGTAGACAATTGCTGTGGGGACTTATAAAAAAGATTGCTGCGGGTTCTTATCTATTATAAGCGATTTATTTAATTCATATATAATACGGGGGGAAGTTAGAGGTACCCTCCTATAACACCACAGAAGAAGGAGGTGGGATGCCAAGAATCCTGTGGTCGGCCTGGCAAGCCAGAGGGTATAACCATGAATTATCTGTGATTCAGGTTAAAAGAGAAGAAGGGTCGTTGACCCTGCTTATAAAAACTTTTTTCAGGAGGAAGTAGGAAAAATGAGAAAATTATTGGTAGTAATTTCAGCAATTATGTTGTTGGGAGCATTTGCAGTACCAGTATTTGCAGATTGGAGCGGTGAGCTTGAGTTCGGATTCGCTACAGCTTTTGATCCTGCAAAAGATGCTGAATCCTATGGCAATCTTTACACCACATTTTCGAAGAGCGTTGATGACTACAACAGCGTAACATTAAAGTTTAGTGGGTCAGCCGGTGGCAACTGGACAGTCGGGAAGGCATACATCTCAACCGACCTTGGCAAGGCTTTTGGTCTTCCGGTAGGTCTTTCATTAACAAGCGGCTACTTCAGCTCAGGCACCCAGGAATATGCCGATGTAACAGGCTGGGGAATTGAAGATGTTGCAGCCGGCGGAACAACCCTTGATGGTGGATTCCAGCTCGGCTTTGGCTTTGGTTCAGCAAACCTCGACATTGCATTCAGCGTTGCCGAAGGAACCGGCGGACAGGATCTTTTGGTAGACTTCTATCTGCCAGATCTCTCCGGTGCATCAGTGGAGCTTTACTATGATATAGTAAACAACGATGATTTCAAAGGCACTTTCGGTGTTGATGGAAAATACGGTGTTGGCCCTGCAACACTGGCAGTTGGTTTCTACTATGACACAGTAGCATCTGGCTGGGGATATGGTGTTGGTGTTAAAGCTGGTGTATCAATGGCAACTGTTGGTGTTTCCCTTGCAGGAAACGACACCGATACACTCGGTCCAATCGGCCTTGATGCAAACCTCGCACTCGCCGACAATTACGGAATCGATGTTGGTGTAAAACTCTCAATGGCAAGCGGTGACGATACATTCCAGTGTGCAGATTTTTCAGCATACTACAAGGTTGGCGCTGCAAAGATCAGAGTTGGCTATGATGTAACATCTACAGGTGCAAAATACAAAGCTCCAACAGTACTTCAGGACAACAATGGCGGACTCTACACAGACGTTTATATAGAGTTCTAAACTGAAAGTCAGTTAAACTATAAAAAAACCCCCTCTTAAAGAGGGGGTTTTTTTATAAATCTAAAGATTACTTGGCTCACAGGACATATTATCCGGTCATTTGTCGGGAATGAATATGTAAATTGGGATAAGGCTCCCTGTCATTTCGAGCCCTGCTAAAGGCGAGAAATTTTCATCCTGAGAAACTTCCATTAAAGATTCCTTACTTTACGTTGTTTCGTTCGGAATGACACAGGGCGGTAGGTTTGTTTTAAAGTATACCAAACATCAAAACCCGATCATATGTCATTTCGAGCCTTGTTAAAGGCGAGAAATCTTTAGTCTATTTCTATTACAAACCCGAGGGTTTCATACTCCTTTAAGATTTCTCACTTCGTTCGAAATGACATATTGCCACATACTAATTTTAACTCTTAATATTAAAAACCCCGTCAAATGTCATTTCGAGCCTTGTTAAAGGCGAGAAATCTTTGGTTTTTCCCTTCATTAACTATAGATTTTTCACTTCGCCACTCACCATTAAGATTTCTCCTTTCACTCGAAATGACACGGGATCCAATTCTCTACTATATCTCTCAACTCCTATCTCTTCAAAACTCAAACTTCATCTCAAATATTTTTATTAATTCATTCCTCTCACTAAACAAGGGAATATAAACAACGGCCCTGCCATAGTCCGGAAAAGGCCCTTTAAACACTACTAACCCATCTATATGCCTCCCTTTTCCTATTTTAACACTGTTGTCGATAACATTTTGCTCCACAACTCTTCTCAATATACTAAAATTCCACTTCTCGTAATCCGGCTGTTTTTCCAGCCTCGGCTTCCAGAAATTTTCCAATTGAAACCTGTTATAGGGTTTTGCATTAACTCCCCCAAACTGTATCTCCACCCTGTTCAAATAAAGAACGATTTCTCTACTCCCCCTATTTGCAATCTTAAGCTCAAAAACCCTTAACCTATTTGATTTTAGAAAAGATATAGGTGAAATAAATGGATTATTTTTTTCGCCAAATCTTTGCTTTAAAATATTTTCAGGGATAAAACTCAACTCAATTTCGACATCATTCCAACTACGAACCGCACTGATAACTCCTTTTCTCTCCGGAACTGTTTTATTAACGCCATTAATCGCCGAGCAGGAGAACAAAACTGTCTCTGCAGAAATTAAAAACAGAACCATAATCAATTTTAATGCCTGTACTTTCATTTTTACCACCTCTCCTTGACTTTATCATAAAGCTAAAGTAAAATTATGTCAAAAAATAAATTACAGGTGAGGGCAAAGGATGAAATACTGGGTTAAAATGATTGCAGCACTGGTAATGGGTCTCGTTATAGGCACATATATAAATCCAGATTCATCCTTTATAATCCCCTTGAAAACCATTGGGATAATGTTCTTCAGAATATTGGGTTTTCTTGTGTTTCCTCTTATTCTGTTCAGTACAGTAAAAACCATTCTCTACCTAAAAGCACAGAGGAGAGTTTTTCTGGTTTTGATTAAATCAATAGGCTACTTTTTGCTTTTAACAATAATCGGGGCAGCTATAGGCGTAGTTCTGGGAGATGTTCTTGAACCGGGTGTTGGAATTAACATCAAGCAGATGGAAACACCGCAGGTAATCCACTATCCCAAAACAACAGATTTTTTGGTCAACATCGTACCCGATAATGTTTTTAATTTTCTAAAATCAACAAAAACAGTATATCCAGTAATATTTATAGCCTACCTGATTGCAATTGGCATCGGACTTGCTGCATCAAAGGCCGAGCTTTTTTCAAACCTCATTACAAGTATTGACGAAACGCTCCATAAAATTAACCTTATAATCCTGGAGTTTCTTCCAATAGGGATTTTCACCTACATAGGCTACCTTCTCGGCACAAGAACTCTGGATTTTATATTTCCGTACCTCAAATTGATTCTAATCGTTATTGGAGGTGCATTCCTCCATATATTCATAGTTCAAACTATTCTCATCTACATAACAACAAAAAAGAATCCTTTTGTGGTTATACACGCCGTGCTGCCTACACTAATTCTTTCCGGAGTATCGGCCAACAGATATATAAGCTACACATCCCTGGTTGAAAATATAGAGCACAATCTCGGAGCTGAAAGGGATGTTTTTACTTTTACCACGGGTATTGGTGTTGCAATGAGTCTCTCCGGGGCTGCCGTATCAGCAGGCGTTATGACCCTTTTCATAGCCCAGGCCTACGGTCTTGACCTATCGGTTTATCTACAGATTATAATAGTTTTTCTGATAACTCTATTTTCACTCAAGCTTGACGGTACATTCAAAGGGGGACTTGTCATCCTATCGGTTGTTCTCTCACATATTGTAAAACTTCCCCAGGAAGGCTACACTCTCATCATAGGGATTGTTCCTGTACTACTTCAGATAGAAACGGTTGTAAACATTATGGGAAATGCAACAATTTCTTACATAATAGCAAAATCCGAAAAGGGTGTATCCGACGTTCCATTGAAACAGTTTATTTAAAAATTAATCTTTTATAAACGGGTAATTTTAATGAATAAAAGTATCCTTATAGTTGACGATGACCCTGATTCCCGGCAGATTCTCAATAAAATTCTAAAAGATGATGGCTACACCCCTTTTTTAGCAACAAATGAGAAAGAAGCCTTTCAGATACTATCTAAAGTAGATATAGATCTAATACTTCTCGATATAAATCTGGGTAAAGTCAGCGGGCTGGAAGTATGCAGACAACTAAAATCAACCGACGAGTATAAAAACATACCAATAATAGCAATTTCCGTATCGCACATGGAAGAAGATATTGTAAACGCTCTTGAATCAGGGGCTATAGACTATATAGTAAAGCCATTCTACAAGAAAGTTCTATTAACGAAAATTAAATCCATACTCTCAATAAAAGAGAAAGAAGAGGAGTTAATAAAACTCATAAACCAGACAACCAAACACCAGAAGCTTTTGACACAGGAAGCCGAGTTCTCAAAAAACTTGAATCAGTTTCTCGATATGGAGACCAAACGAAACTTTATCAAAGAGTATTTTCCCGATTTTTTGGGAGCAAGACTTTTTAGTATTTTCATCATTGATGAAGAGATCAGAAGTTTTAAACTTTTTGTTTCAAACCATCCAAACCTCGAATACAATTTAATAGTCCCGATCGAAAAAAGCACAATAATGTACGACGCTATACATAAAAAGGAGATGATCTTTATAGACGACTACAGTAAAAGCAAATATGCCAAATCTCACCGTAAAAAATATACAACTGGTATTGTATGCTCAATCCCCCTAATCTCGGGTGATAGAACAATTGGAGTGTTGAATGTAAATGATCCTCAATACAAAGATCTTGAAGAATACGACTTTAAGGGAAGAATATTGAGAATCTCTCAGCATCTTGCAGTTTCTATTCACAATACACTACTATATGAAAAGGTAAAAGACCTTTCAATGAGAGACTCCATGACGGGTCTGTACAACTTTAGATATTTCATTGATACTCTTAAAAAGGAAATTGAATCAGCGAAAAAGAATCACGAAGCTCTATCATGCATTATGATAGACATTGATAATTTTAAAGAGGTAAACGACAACTACGGGCATCAGATCGGTGATATGGTTCTGAGAGAACTTGCAAGGAGTATAAGTTTATCTGTTAGATCTTCCGATATACCTGCCAGATATGGCGGCGATGAGTTTATTATAATACTTCCCAAAACAAGTAAAACCCTCGCCATACGCCTTGCCAACAGGCTTATGTCGATGTTTAAAAACAAGGAGATAAGAGTTCCGGGTACAAAAGAGCCGATTAAAGTAACTCTAAGTATGGGTATTTCTTCGTTCCCCGAGGATACAAAAGATATGGATGAGTTGATTAAAATTGCCGATGCGGCTCTTTACAGAGCGAAAAATGAGGGTAAAAACAGAATACATGTATATTCTGACGCCAACTAAACCTGCCTCCCAGCATTAAATTATTTCAGCAAATTTACAACTCAATAAACTTAAGGATAAAATAGATGGAATGCATGTCAGATCGGTCTAGATCCGAATATTAAATAGGGCTTTCATTAATGTGAACAATTCATAAAAATAATCTCTCCTTATAACTCTTTGCTGAAAGACCTATCATCTTCTTTATTGGGCGAAATTAAGCAAATTATTTTTATTTTATCCTCACAGGCGTACCTTAAAAAGATATATCATCCCACCACACCTATGTAATAAGGGCTTATCCGCATCGGAAGTTTAAATATTTACCTCTCATTTAGAGCGGAAAATATACTTGAGGATTAAAATATTCACACCATACAGGCATTTATCTTAAACAGATCGATTTACATCGATTTATTAAATATTGCCCATAAATTTAGCGAAAAAGCTGCTATATTCTCTTCACTTTTTATAGTAATAAACCCCGTGAAAGACCTCTTCAGCGGGTCCCGAAAGATACACATCACCAGATTTTTCATCCCATTCAACTGTCAGAGTTCCCCCAAGGGCATGGATATTCACCTTTCTATCCGTCAACGAATTTAACACTGCAGCTACACCTGTGGCACAGGCTCCGGTTCCGCATGCAAGAGTTTCTCCACTCCCCCTTTCCCACACTCTCATTTTAATATTGTTCTTATCTAAAACTTCTGCAAATTCAACATTCACCTTATTTGGAAAAAGCTCGTGGACTTCAATCTTCGGACCGTCCTCTAAAACCATTTTATCCGTAATCTCATCAACGAAAAAAACAATATGTGGATTTCCCATACTTACAGCTGTCCCCCTGTAACCAAGAACCTCGAGATTTAAAACGGGTTCATCATCCGAATTTACAGGAATATCCCTCCCCTTAAGAATAGGTTTCCCCATATTAACTTTAAGTATCTCTGCCTTTCCATCTCTGTCTCTCTTTACGACCTCAAGGGTTTTTATTCCGGCCAGAGTTTCAATTGCAACTGAATCGCCTTCTTTATATTGCCTGTCAAGTATATATTTGGCCACACATCTTATGGCATTCCCGCACATCTCTGCTTCTGAACCGTCAAGATTAAACATCCGCATTCTGAAATCTGCCCTCTCGCTCGGCATTATCAGGACCAGGCCATCCCCGCCAACCCCAAAATGCCTGTCAGCTATTTTTGAAGCCAAATCATTGAAGTTCGCATCGTATCTGTTTTTTAAAAGATCAATGTAAACATAGTCGTTTCCAGCACCGTGCATCTTGATAAAGTTAATATCCATTGTGCACACTCCTGATAGTTTTAGTAAACTCAATGTTTTGTGAAAATAGTTATAGATAAAATGAAACGTCAAGCTATTAGAATATTTGATTTATCTGAAATATGGGAAGCATTATAGAAAGAACAACAAATCCAACAAATCCTCCAATAATAATTATAATCAAAGGCTCAATGAGGGATGTTAAAGATTTTATTTTCTGTTCCATTTCTGATTCAATGTTTTCAGACAGGGACTGCAGGACTTCTGCTAGCCTGTCACTTCTCTCTCCGGAACCAACCATCCCGGCAAATGAAGGGGGAAATAAAAAGGAATTGGCTATTGAATTCGAAAATCTATCTCCTTTCTTGATACTCTCTATTGTAGAGATGATAAATTCTTTAAAATGTATATTTTTAAAGGAATCCTTTATGGTGTTCAGCGCATCTAAAATAACAACTCCATTTGATATCATCAAAGAAAGGGTATACGAAAACCTTATCCTGAACGAATCCAGAATAAAACTACCAATAAGGGGAGCTTTAAGAACCATCTCATCGATCTTTCTTTTAAAACGTCCGTTTTTCTTATAGATGTTTCTGAATGCAAACAGAATTATCATAATAACAATCAATATCAGCCACCAGAATTTGGAAGTAAAATCAGAAAAACCCATTAACAACCTGGTGGGTACAGGAAGCCTCTGCCCGAACTGTTCAAATAGATTACGGAAAGATGGAACTATAAAGGTCACCAAGAATATAACAACTGCAATTGCAAAAAACAGCATGAACACAGGGTAGGTTAAAGATGATTTTAATGTGCCGGCCAGCTTTTGATTCTTTTCATAATGATCGGCTAAATGCCTGAACACCTTTGCCAGTTCACCCGACATCTCACCGGCACGAACTGTGCTTATATATAGAGATGAGAAATATTCAGGGTAATGGGACAGGGCTTCGGATACAGATTCTCCCTCTCTTATCCTTTCTTTTATTTCAACAAGAAGCCTTCGTTGCCCGGAATCCTTTACCTGGGAGATTATACCATCAATCGCTTCAACAAGAGGAACCGCCGCCTCAAGCATAAAGGATAGCTGCTTTGTAAAACTGTAAACAAATCTCTGCCTTTTAAATAGGGAGAAAAGTCCCTTACCCAAAACCCTTTCTGCTATTTCATCTATGCTCTCGGGGTAAACCCCCGAAGATTTTAGCTTTTCCCTTGCCTCTGTAATATTTGAAGATTCAATTGTACCTTTTACCGGCCTGCCACTGGAATCAAATCCCCTGTATTCGTACAATGCCATTATTCTTTTATCACCCTTAAAACTTCATCTATTGTAGTTATCCCTTTTCTTACCTTTTCAAGTCCGTCGTCAAACATTGTTTTCATGCCTTTTTTAACACATGCATCCCTTATATACGAAGCATCTTTTCTGGAAACAATCATCTTCCTTACATCATCGTCGATTTTTATCATCTCAAATATTCCCACCCTGCCCCTGTATCCAGTATTCTGGCATTTCGGGCAACCTACTGCTCTATACATGGTATCGCCTAAAATGCCGGGATCAATGCCCTCCGCCAAAAGGAGGTCCCTATCAACCTCGATCTCCTCTCTACACCACGAACATAAAACTCTTACCAGTCTCTGGGATAAAAAAGCATTTACCGTGGATGCAATCAGGTAGGGTTCTATTCCCATATCGAGGAGCCTGACAATACCGCTTGCCGCATCGTTTGTATGAACGGTCGAAAGGACTAGATGTCCCGTCATAGCGGCCTGGACAGCTATCTCTGCGGTTTCTCTGTCCCTTATCTCGCCAACCATTATAACTTCGGGATCCTGTCTCAAAATGGACCTCAAACCATTTGCAAAGGTCAGATTGATCTTGGGGTTTACCTGAATCTGGCTTATTCCCCTGATTCTGTATTCCACTGGATCTTCTATGGTTATAATATTTCTCTCGGGAGTATTTATCTCCTTTATCGCCGCATATAGGGTGGTGGTCTTCCCACTTCCTGTTGGCCCTGAAACTATGATGATTCCATGAGGGATCCTTAAAAGGTCTCTAAAATTCTTCAAAACCTCATCACTCATCCCCAACTTCTCTATATTAAACTTCTTTTCATCCTTCACCAGAAGCCTGAGAACAACCCTTTCTCCCACAACCGAAGGTACTATCGACACCCTTATATCAACATCGTTACCGCCGTACTTTATTCTGATTCTTCCATCCTGGGGCAATCTGTTTTCTGCAATATTCAGGTTAGCCATTATCTTAATCCTCGATACAATGGCCTGCTGGTACCTCTTCGGAGGGGAAAGAACATTGTACAAAACTCCATCTATCCTGTACCTTACACTCATTCCATCCTCAGAAGGCTCTATGTGAATATCGGATGCTCTCTCTTTCAGGGCTTCCGTTATCATCAGGTTTACGAGTTTTATCACCGGTGCCTCATTTGCAAGATTCAGAGGATTATCCTCGCTCCCGCCCTCTTCATCCAGTAGCTTTAAAGAATCCGAAAAGGTGAGGCCTTCATCACTGTCTGCGGTTATATTTGATTCGCCCGTTATAATATCGGCCAGCCTCATTATATCGAGTTTTTTGGCCAGCACAGGGATAACATTCTTTCCCGTTGCTACCTTTAGGTTGTTAAATACATCAAACATAAACGGGTCATTTACGGCAACCTCGATTTCATTCTCCCTCTCACCTACAACAACCAGATTGTACTTCTTTACAAAAGGCTTCAGAATTTCCGTTGATATATCAAGCTCAGATCCGATAATTAACTCATCCCTGTACTCCACTTCAAGTTGAATGGATAAGGCCCTTAAAAGGTCATCCTCAGAGATGATATTTTTACCCAGAAGGTACTCTCCAATTCTCTGGTGCATCTGCCTGCTCGAATACAGAGCTTCTTCCAGCTCTTCTCTCTTCAGCCTGTTGAGAGAAATCAATATCTCGCCAAGTTTTCTATACCTCAATTCATCCGGATTTCTCGTTTCACTGTCTGTCATATTTTTATCTGTCATTGTCCTTCTGCATTTCGAACTGTTTCTGTTCTTTTTTCTTTTCTTCCGTAATTCTCTTTATATCCTCTTCATTTGTAATTATATGAGGTGTAATAAATATAAAGAGGTTTGTTCTTACCCTGTTATGGGTTTTCTTCCTGAAAAATAGCCCGAGGATTGGAATGTCACCCAGAACGGGAACTTTTTGAACTATTTCTACGGTGTCGTCCCTTATCAATCCGCCTATCACTATGGTTCTCTCATCTTTCACGGTTATCTTAGAGGATATCTGCCTGTTGTAAACATAGGGATTTTCCAGCAGGGATTTCCCCTCCACAAGTTTTTTTATCTGCTGCTTGATGTCCATCGTTATAAATCCGTTCTTGTTCACATGGGGGGTCAATTTAAGTTCAATCCCTATGTCCTTATAATCATAGGTGGATATTACGTTGTTATTTTCATCCACCCTGGAACTCGTCAGAAATGGGATCTGTTCGCCTATTGTTATGGTTGCCTCGTTGTTATCCAGTGTAACAATCTCGGGGGTTGAAAGGATCTTAAAATTGGTATTCTGTTTATTTGCATTTAAAATAGCATAAACACTCGGAATCGTACCGTTTAGCAGTCCAACGGTGAGACCGTAGAGCCCGCCGGTCTGTATGCTCTCCTGCATTAATCCTGTATTGGAAGAGGCAAGTGCATCAGCCCCCTTGCCGGTATCTATCAGAGCCCTCCAATCAAAGCCAAAGGTCTGATCGCCGTTCAACGTTATCTCCACTACAAGGGCCTCAACAAGAACCTGGGGACGTTTAACATCAAGCTCCTTTATAATCTTTTCAATTTTCTCATAATCTCCCGGAGCACTGATCACAATTATGGAGTTTGTTTCCTTGCTTGCAACAACCCTGAACTTCTCCGAAAAGGCAAGCTCCCCCTTCTGGGTCTGAACCTTTGCAGGCAGCTTGTTTTTCTTAACCTGTATACTGCTTGAAAGCGCCTGGAGGGTTTTTGCCATTGACTCTGCATCGGAGTTTTCCAGTTTGTAGATATGGATATCCGATTTTTCCTGGGGCATGGGTGTATCAATATAGTTGATGAGTCTTATAAGGAGGTTTATATATGGAATACTCCCGTTTGCAATAATAGTATTTGTCCTTCTATAAGAAGTTATCAAAAGGTCGCTACCAAAAATAGTTTTGGCCACCGCGACTACATTATCAACACTGGCATAGCTAAGTGGTATTATCTGGGTTACAACTATATCTTTTCTCAATTTTAGAGGAGTTTTGCCATAGTGAATTTCACCGACCATC
>JALXDB010000227.1 GCA_026990615.1 Spirochaetota bacterium | reverse complement strand
TCAGAGATATACTTTCTTAACAGGCACAAAAGAACAATACCCGAAAATCGAGAAACCCAAAAGAAGAGTAGACTTTCAACGGATAATAGGTACTCATCCAATAACAGATGTATATCATTAAAAAAATCATCTTCAGTTAACTGCTCAGTAAATGATTCTTGAGCAAAGCTTGGTTTAGCGAATATTTGCAGAAGAACTAATGATGTTAGTAGCGAATGTGTGTTTATCATAGCGAGGAGATCATCTTTTGCCATTATATATAATATGTGAATAACTCATTTATCAAGACATCCATGAATACGACAAATACCCAAGTAAAACAATTAGTGAAAAAGTGCAAAAGTAGTATGTATATGCCAAATTGCAATTATCTGAATCCAGTATATTGATGCAGTAACCAAGTCTCATTTGTGGACCGTGAGTGTTGAGTGAGTGTTATATGATTAATATTAATATCTTTCAATTTTAGGATTGTGCTTTTTAAAAGAGACTGCTGCATTAAGGCCATATTTTAAACTATTCTTCTCTCTAAGAAAGGGCTTATTCTTGTTACTATTTCGTAATTTATAGTACCTGCCCAGTTTGCCATCTGCTCTGCAGTTATTTGTTCATTTCCGCTTTTTCCAAGAAGTACAACTTCGTCTTCCAGTTTTAAATCCGGCACATCCGTAACATCAATCATAGTTAGATTCATACAAACCCTGCCGATTACAGGTGCTCGCCTGCCTTTTACAAGAACATGGGCTGTATTTCCGAGAGCTCTGTCGTAACCGTCTGCATAGCCTACAGGAAGTACAGCTATTTTTGTTTTTCTGGTGGTTTTGTATGTGCATCCGTATCCAACATACGAACCCTCGGGAAGTGTTTTTATCTGGACTACTTTAGTTTTCCAGGTTAGAACCGGTTTTAAATCTGGGAGGTAGCTGCCGCTCAACAATGCGGAAAGGTAAGTTTCTCTTGATGGCCACAGTCCGTAGATGCCTATTCCTACCCTCAGCATGGAGAAGTGTGTTTGAGGAAAAAGAATTGCAGCCGCTGTGCATGCAGTATGAATAACCTCCGGGTTTCCTCCATTATCTCTGATTAACGCGAGAGCCTTTTTGAAGATTTGAAGTTGATGACGGGCGTACTCTGAATTAATTGTATCTTCTATGTTGGCGTAATGTGTAGAGACTCCTTCAAATATTGTATTTTCTGTATTTAGTATTGCATTTACAAAATCGGGTATTTCGTCAAGAAGAATACCCTGCCTGCCTGTACCGGTTTCTATTTTTAGATGAATTAAAGCGGGTTTTTTTAGCAGGCCTTTTTTGCTTAAACTGTCGATTCTTTCAAGTGTTTCGTAGTTGTAGACTGTTAGTCTGAGTTCATTGTTGATTGCTTCATCCAGCCTTGAAAGTGGGACGTACCCCAGCAGGAGCACAGGTTTTTTTATTCCAAAAGATCTTAGTTCCAGACCTTCATCCAGTGAATTTACTGCAAACCAGTCGGCTGAGGGGAGTAGTGATGTTATTTCTCTGGCTCCATGACCGTAGGCATTCGATTTAACGACAGCACAGAATCTCGCCCCTTTTTTTGCGCCCTTTAGAATTTCTTTTAGATTATGATCCGGAGCGTTTCTGTCGAGCTCTACCCAAACCAGCTTATCCATGAAGCTATCTTAATAATTAGAAGCTTTATAGACAACTGATTTTTTAAATTGCCGTTTTAATTTAATTTGATTAAATA
>JALXDB010000226.1 GCA_026990615.1 Spirochaetota bacterium | reverse complement strand
AGTACAGAAAAGAGTTCAAAATAAATGGTGTGTCTTACACTGGAAAGAAAGATGTCTTTAAAAGAGCAGTGATGCAGGAGGTGGATTATTATATTAAAAACAGCATCGGAGTGATTGGTATAAACTCCGACAGGTATCCTGAAAGCTTGAAACAACTGTACGATCCCCCTCCTATTATTATGACAAGGGGCAATACACAACTTTTGAATAATAGATTTAAAGTTGCCGTGGTAGGGGCAAGGAGGGCAACTAATAGAGGATTAACATCCGCATATTCTATATCAAAAGACTTGAGCGAAAACTCTGTTACAGTAGTAAGTGGTATGGCTATGGGTGTGGATAGTTATGCACATAGAGGTGCTCTGGAGGCCGGAGGCTCGACTATTGCAGTGATGGCCAATGGAATTGATATTGCGTATCCAAAGCGTAATATTAAATTATGGAATGAGGTTATTGAGAAGGGTCTTGTTATAACAGAGTTTCCCCTGTCGATGCCACCTTACAGATTTAACTTTCCCAGGAGAAACCGAATAATAAGTGGCCTATCCAATGCAGTTCTGATTGTTGAAGCTGCGGAAAAATCAGGTGCTCTTATTACCTCCCAGTATGCACTCGAACAGGGGAAGGATGTAATGGCGTTACCCGGCGAACCGAATTCCACTTTCTACAGAGGAAACAACATGCTGATTAAAAATGGGGCATTTCTTGTTGAAAATGCATACGATATATTCAATATCCTGGGAAAAGATTTTGTAGCTTTGAAAAAAATAGATAAATTTAACTTTTCACAGAGGGAGTCTGAGATTTTGAATATAATTGGCGAGGATAAGATAGGATTGGAGAGTTTAAAAAAGGCATCTAACTTCAATATGTCTGAACTTTTAAGCACGCTTGTGATACTTGAACTTAAAGGGGTTATTAAACAGAAGCCCGGAAAATACTTTGTCAGGGTGAGATAGATGAGTGAAAAAGATAAGAAATCTCTGGTAATAGTCGAGTCGCCAACCAAGGCAAAAACGATAAAGGGGTATCTGGGAAAGGATTATGTTGTTAAATCTTCAATGGGTCACCTTATTGATTTGCCAAAATCCAGGATGGCTGTTGATATTAACGGCAGTTTTGAGCCAGAGTATATAACAATAAGGGGTAGAGGGAAAATATTAAAGGAGTTAAAACAGGAGGCAAAAAAAAGTAAAAAGGTGTATCTTGCGGCAGACAGCGACAGGGAGGGAGAGGCTATCTCCTACCATATAAAGAATGCTATTGAAAAGGAGAATCCAAATATTGAGGTTAAGAGAATTGTTTTTAACGAGATAACAGAAAAGGCAATTAAAGAGGCCGTTAAGAATCCCCGTGAAATCGATGAAAATCTGGTAAATGCCCAGAAAGCCAGGAGGGTTCTGGACAGGGTCGTTGGTTATACTCTCTCTCCACTTTTGTGGGAGAAGATAAAAAAAGGCCTTTCAGCCGGCCGTGTTCAGTCTGTAGCCCTGAAGGTTATATGTGAGAGAGAAGAGGAGATCGAAAATTTTGTTCCGGAGGAGTACTGGACAATCGATGCTGTTTTACTAAAAGATAAAGATGAGTTTACGGCAAAACTTATCCAGTTTAAAGATAAAAAGATAGATATCAAAACAGGTGAAGAAGCTGAAAAGATAATAGAGGCGATAAAGGATAAAAACTTTGTAGTTCATGAGGTTACAGAATCCCAGAGAAAGAGAAGGCCTGCAGCTCCATTTACAACGAGTAAATTACAACAGGCAGCCGGTTCTAAGCTCGGATTTCCATCCAGAAAGACAATGCTTGTAGCTCAACAACTGTATGAGGGTATCCCCATCAAGGGGAAGGCTGTGGGCCTTATTACTTATATGAGGACTGATTCTGTTAGGATTTCAGACCAGGCTCTGGGAGAGGTGAGAAGCTTCATTGAAGATCAGTTCGGGGATGAGTATCTACCGGATAAGCCCAGGGTTTTTACAAACAGGGGTTCAGCTCAGGATGCCCATGAAGCAATAAGGCCAACTTCTGTATTCAGAACTCCCGAGAGTTTAAAGCCATATCTTACGAGGGACCAGTACAGGTTGTACAGGCTGATCTGGGAACAGTTCGTAGCATCCCAGATGAAGGAGGCTTTGATAAAGCAGATTAAAGTTGATATAAAGGCTGGTGATGCTCTGTTCAGAGTATCGGGGCAGGTTATCTTATTTAATGGATTTTTGAGGCTTACAGGGATAAGTGAAAAAGAGGAGAACAAAAGGCTTCCCGAAATGAAAAAAGGAGAGAAACTGGAGTTAAAAGAGCTGAAAAAAGAGCAGCATCATACCGAGCCTCCTCCAAGGTATACCGATGCAACTCTTGTAAAATTCCTTGAGGAATCCGGGATTGGGAGGCCGAGTACATACGCTCCAATAATAACGACTCTGATAAACAGGTACTATATTGAGCGAAAGAATAAGCAGTTCAGGCCTACATTTTTGGGCAGGCTTACCAACAACCTTTTAAAACAGCATTTTAAAGAGCTTCTGGATATAGATTTTACATCTCAAATGGAAGAGAAACTCGACAAAATAGCAGAGGGCAAGCTCGAGTGGGTTAAACTTTTAAAGGATTTTTATCCTCCCTTTATGAAAGTAGTAGAAAAGGCAAAAAAGGAGCTCGAAAGTTATAAAGGAATTATGGATGAAGAGACGGATTATATTTGTGAAAAATGCGGCAGCAGGATGGTAAAAAAGCTGGGAAAATACGGATATTTTCTTGCATGTTCGGCATTTCCAGAGTGCAGAAACACAATGCCCCTGCCGTATGGTAAATGCCCCAGAAAGGGGTGTGATGGATATATTGTCGAAAGGAGAACAAAGAGGAAGAGGCCTTTCTATGGATGTACGAGGTATCCTGATTGTGATTTTATGATATGGGAAAAACCTGCTCCTAAAGCGTGCCCGAAATGCGGTACAGTGATGCTCGAAAAAACGATCGACGGAAAGAAGTTTTACGTATGTTTAAATGAAGAGTGCGGATACAGAGAACCCGTCGGAGGGGAGAAGAAGGAAGAAATCCTCGTTTCAAAATAAGTTTTGGATATGGATTGAACCATAATGGATAGAATTTTATCAAAAATCGAAGGTAATATAAAAACTAAAGGATTTAAAAAACTGCTTATAGATTTTTACAGTTACCTGAAGGTTATGAATCGTTCTAACCTTACAGTGAGATGGTATATGGACGACAGCATAGCCTTTCTAAAGTGGGTAGAGAAAAATGGTAAAAGAGATATAGAAAGGGTGGGTAAGAATGATCTTCGTGATTTTCTTGCATTTCATCTAACCAGGGGTTTAAAAAGGAGGTCGGCTGCCAGAAAAGTTTCTGCGATAAAGGCGTTTTTCAGATATCTGGTTAAGGCAGAGGTTATTCAGAAGTCTGAAATAGTTACAATGGAGAATCCAAAGCTTGAAAAAAGACTTCCAGAAATTGTAAGTGTTAAAGAGATGCAGGAAATATTTTCGAGGGCATTCGGCAACAGTAGAAATGATGTGCGTGACTCCAGTATACTTGCCTTTCTCTATTCTACCGGGGCAAGGATAAGCGAGGTTGCAGGTGTCAACTGGGAAGATATAGATTTTAGAAATGGCCTTGTAAGGCTGTACGGGAAAGGAAAAAAGGAAAGAGTTGTCCCTATAGGTGAATTTGCCATCACCATGCTCAGAAGGCTTTATGATTTGAGCGTTGAACAGACAGGGCCTGTGTTTGTGAATGCAAAAGGGGAGAGGCTTTCTATACGGCAGGTGAGAAATATTGTTTATAAGAGTGTTAAGAAGGCGGCCGTTAGCAGCAGAATCAGCCCTCATACCCTTAGACATTCTTTTGCCACACATCTAATAGAAAAAGGGGCTGATATTAGAATGGTACAGGAGATGCTGGGGCATGCAAAACTATCTACAACCCAGATATACACCCACGTAGCAAGGGGAAGATTAAAAGAGGTTTATAACAGGTATCATCCACATGCTTGATTAAGGAGAGGTTAATATGGGCAGAACGGAGTTTAAAAGCACAACAGTTCTGGCAGTAATGGGAGAAAATGAAGTTGCAATGGGCGGTGACGGCCAGGTTACAATGGGCCAGACAATTGTCAAAGGAAATGCAGCAAAGGTCAGAAAACTGTATGACGGCAAGGTGCTTGCCGGTTTTGCAGGGGCCACAGCAGATGCCTTCGCCCTGTTTGAAAAGTTTGAGGGGAAGCTGAATGAGTATAATGGAGATCTTGCAAGGGCTGCAGTGGAGCTTGCGAAAGAATGGAGGCTTGACAGAGCCCTTAGACGGCTGGAGGCCCTGTTGATCGTTGCCGATAGAAAGAGCCTCTATCTGATTTCCGGAACAGGAGATGTTATAAAACCCGAGGATGATGGAATTCTGGCAATCGGTTCCGGAGGGCCGTATGCCGTGGCAGCTGCAAAGGCATTTAAGAAATCAGGGGTTAAAATGAGTACAAGAAAGATAGTCGAGGAATCTTTGAAGATAGCCGCGTCTATTTGTATATATACAAATGATAATATCATTGTTGAGGAGATAAAATGAGAAGGAAAACAGAAGGTGAGCTTACTCCTGCAGAAATTGTAGCAGAGCTTGATAAGTACATTATTGGTCAGGAAAAAGCAAAAAGGGCAGTAGCAATTGCCCTTAGAAACAGATATAGGAGAAAAAATCTCCCGGAAGACCTGAGAGATGAGGTTGCGCCAAAAAATATAATAATGATAGGACCAACGGGTGTTGGAAAGACTGAAATAGCACGAAGGCTGTCACATATCAGCGGTGCACCTTTTATAAAGGTTGAGGCTACAAAGTATACCGAAGTTGGATACGTGGGAAGAGATGTAGAATCTATGATAAGAGACCTTACAAATGTGGCGGTTAATGATGTAAAAAAGGAGATGAGTGAGGAGGTCGAAGAGATAGCAAAACAGCGCGCTGAAGAGGACCTCCTTGATATTTTGCTTCCGCCGATAAGTTTTCCCCGAAGAAAGCCTGATGAACCTGTAGATTCAACCCAGGTCTCGGCAGAGGAGAGGAGAAAGAGAACGAGGGAAAAGTTCAGGGAGATGTTGAGAAGGGGGGAGATGGAGGACAAAATTGTTGAGATTGAGGTCAAGCAGCATAAAACTCAGGTTCTTGGTATGTTTGCCGGTATGGGACTTGAGGATATGGATTTAAACCTCTCCAATGTGTTTGGCAACCTGTTTCCTGAAAAGAAAAAAAAGAAAAAGGTTACCGTCAGGGAGGCAAGAAAGATCCTGGAAGAGGAAGAAAAGGATAAATTGATTGATATGGATAAGGTTGTCAAGATAGCCATAGAAAGAGTCGAACAGATGGGTATTGTATTTCTCGATGAGATAGACAAAATCGCCCAAAAAGGATCAACCCATGGGCCTGACGTATCCAGAGAGGGGGTTCAGAGGGATATTCTGCCGATTGTTGAAGGATCGACTGTCTCTACAAAGTACGGAGCAGTTAGAACTCACCACATACTATTTATAGCGGCCGGAGCTTTTCATATGAGCAAGCCTTCTGATCTTATTCCGGAGCTTCAGGGCAGGTTCCCTATAAGGGTTGAGCTCAGTTCACTGTCAACGGAGGACCTTGAAAAGATATTGACCCAGCCAAAAAATGCTCTGGTTAAGCAGTATTCTGCTCTTTTAGAAACAGAAGGTGTAAAACTCGATTTTAAGCCAGAGGCGATAAGAGAGATAGCTGAGATTGCAACTTTTGTCAATTCTCAAACCGAGAATATAGGGGCAAGAAGACTTCACACTATAATGGAGCTACTTCTTGAAGATATATCCTTTAATGCACCGGAGTTAAAAGGGCAAACAATACCAATAACGGTTGAATATGTGAGGGATAAGCTGAAAGACGTTCTTGAGAACAAGGATCTTTCTAAATATATACTATAGTTGGCACTGGCGCTTAGGGTGACGCTGACAGAAGATGGATTAATTCCACTTTAAGAACAGTGGTTTGAGATGTCTGTAGAGCGAATGAAGTGGATAGCCGGTTTTGTGATCAGATCTTTGTCTAGTTATGGCGGATTGTAATAGCCCGATAGATGCAGCCATGGGGTGTCTGCGGTTCCGGGGTTGGGTATGTTTTTGTATGTAAGAACCGGTT
>JALXDB010000225.1 GCA_026990615.1 Spirochaetota bacterium | reverse complement strand
AACTTTTAAAGTGGATAGAAGATGCCAGGGCTACGAGAGATGAGTATATCAGAGTAAACGGAAGGCTTAAATTGATTTTTTACAACATGCTCTTTCTTTTTTCGGGAAAAGATAATGATTCTGTTGAATCCTATGCCCGGAGGGTTACAGACCGCCTGTATAACAAAGTTAAAAAAGCCCTAAACACCGATGAAAAGAGCTATGTGGGTGAATATAGGAGGATTCTCGGAATACTTTTTGATCGTAAAAGAATGCTGGAAGACCGTATCTCGGAGCTTACAGACTTTTTGTTAGCCCTTGAAAAAAAGAACAATGATAGAGGTGCATTAGTATCAGATCGAGAAACAGGTTCGAGTTTTGCCTTCGATGCATATGCATCTGATTCAATCCAGGGTTCTTTAACCTCTATAAGAGAAAATGCTGTAGAGAATAGATTTAAAAAGGATGTAAAAGGACCTGTTCCTGCTGAAAAAGAAGATGAGTATAGTTATAACTTTAGATTGAAAGTTATAGCTTCTATGGAAGAACTTCGCAGTTATTTAAATGAGAGAAAGAAGGCGGTTTCAGAGTATACTGATAAACTCAAAACTGCAAAAAATCTTAAAAGTCTTTTTAAACAGGCGGAGTATTTTACCAAGAATGGTCAGTATAAAAAGGCTGCAGAAATATACAGAAACATCCTCGTTTTTGACCTTTCCCCCTCTGATAGGGAGATAGTTGTTGATAAACTCCAGAGTGTTCACGAATTATTTGTTAAGACCAATCAGAAGAGAAAGCAGAACAGAGAGGTAATAGAGCTTCTTGGTATAGCCGAGAGGTACGAAGCCGAAGGGGCCTATGGCAAAGCCAACAGTATCTATAAGAGAATAGTAAAGGAGTACAGGATGTCGGATTTCTGCGACAGAGCTCTCGAAAGACTTATCAAAAATCTTAAATCCGATTGATTTTAAGCTTTTTGTCGCTGCCCGGTTTGTTTTGCCCCGTTTCTCCTCAAGCCTTTTTCCCATCTTTCTCATCTTTTTTCTCAAAGATGAAAAATTCCAGACGGGGGGATTGGTCTACCAATTTTTTAAAGACAATTCTGTATTTGCTCTCATCAAAAGAAGGGAAGAAACTGTCGCCTTCGTAGTGTGAATCTATTACGGTAAGGTATATCCTATCTGCTATTTCAAGGGTCTGTCTGTAAATATCTTCACCACCAACAATGAAAAGTTCACTTTCTCCGCCCTGCCTGGCTATTTCAAGGGCATCTTCTATTGAATGGGCTGCAGTTACCCCGGGGAAATTGAACTTTCTGTTTCTCGTAAGAACGACGCATTTCCTGCCTGGAAGCAACTTCCCTATCGATTCAAAGGTTTTTCTCCCCATTACAATGTAATGTCCTTCTGTTTTTTCTTTGAACCACTTGATGTCTTCGGGAGTTTTCCAGGGCAGTCGGTTTTTATATCCTATAACTCCGTTTTTTGACATCGAGGCGATAATCGAGATTATCATTTGGATATTGACTGCTGTAGTAAATTTGAAGCCGGGTTCAGGCCAGGCAGAGGAACTGCCCGCCATGACCCGGCATTTTGAATCATTTATGAACTGAAGCTGGGTAGTGTTGCAGGAGCTGTTACACTCATCGTCGTATCTACAGTGTGGTCTCCTACATTTCCCTTAATGCTTCCCGATACTGTTGCGCCGGCTTCGCTGTAAGTAATTGTAAATGTAAACTCAAGGTCTACTTCAACAT
>JALXDB010000224.1 GCA_026990615.1 Spirochaetota bacterium | reverse complement strand
CAATTTTAACATGCTTTAGCTGTTCCAATCATATTGTAAAAATTTATCAATGGTATTATTATGTAATATTCATATGGAGAGTGGCACTGTGAACACAGGAATTGAACAGAGATGCAGAAAGATTTTTCAATTTGTAGAGGATGATGTAGAGGCCATTTTTTTGTTTAATAAAGATATTCTGGATAAAAATTATTTATATTTGACCGGGTTTTACTTTGGAGTTTTTGAGAATTGCGGGATTTTAATTGATAGGGACTGCAATCCAGTTTTTTTAACAACAGCCCTCGAGGAGGAGATAATAATAAGCCAGTTCAAAGGGTATAAGGTGTACTCCTACAGAGACGAGGATGGGCGTATCAAGTCAATAAGTAGAATTTTAAAAGCGTATAAAAAGGTAGGTATCCCTTTTGATAGCACAACGCATTCAGGATTTTTATGGCTGGAACAGAACTTTCAGGGTATCGAGTGGGTTGACATATCCGGGGCTTTTAAAAAGGCAAGGATGATTAAGTTTGAATATGAGGTTGAAAACATTGCTGAAGCCGGCAGGATTGCAAGTAAAGTGGCAGATAGTATCCCTAATTTTTTGTCGAATAGTATAACTGAACTGGAACTTGCATCTGAAATTGAATATCGCATGAAAAAAATGGGGGCTCAGGGTCCTGCCTTTACAACAATAGTGGCATTTGGTGAAAACAGTAGCAAACCCCACTATACAGGCGGGAATTCCAGAATTCTGGATAATTACATTGTACTGGTTGACTTTGGTGCTATTTACAGGGGATACGTTTCGGATATAACAAGGACATTTTTGGTTAATAACCCTCCCCGTGAAGCTGTTGAGGTATACCGGATAGTGTTAAGGGCGCAGGAAATGGCCATAGATATGATAAAAGATGGTGAAAGTTCAAAGCGGGTAGAAAGGGAGGTACGGGAATATATAGACAGCTTCGAGAAATACAGGGGCAGGTTTATTCACAGCCTGGGACACAGTATTGGAAGGGATGTTCATGATGATGGTTATCCGGGGGAAGAGTGGAGCAATCAATTTGCCGCGGGAATGGTGTTGACTGTTGAGCCGGGAATATATATCCCAAATATGTTTGGGATTAGGATTGAAGATGATATAATGGTTGGAAAAGACCTCAGTAGAGTTTTAACTTCAGCAAATAAAGAGTTGATTATCCATGCCCTACAATAAGAAAGAGAAACTGTTAAACTATTTAACGTTATTTTTGAGCTTTATTGAGGTAGATCTCTTTATATGGATTTTATTTGAATTTGGTTACCCCTTCAGACCTTTTATATACAAAGTTGGCCAGATAATACTGGTTCTGTTCTTTATTGAAGCCATTTCCAGATTTGCTTTTGAGCCTATTTTAAAGAGTTATCTAAAGGATAACTGGTTTCAGTGGCTCGGGTTTTTTATTTTACTGTATGTTTCTTCCCGGTTTAAGGGAATACCGGTAAACAGTAAATACATATTCATCTATTCAAGGTTTTATTTAGGCGTCCTCGAAATATTTCTGTTTATAAACTTTATCTTCAGAATGCAGCAAATTAGGTCCGCCTTGGGTTCTTTTAAAGTAAATCCGGCGCAGCTTATTATTGTAAGTTTTGCAAGCATTATACTTATAGGTTCATTTTTGCTTTACCTTCCATACTCGAGTGCGGGCCAGTCGAGGATTAGATACATAGACGCTCTTTTTACATCAACATCGGCGGTATGCGTTACCG
>JALXDB010000223.1 GCA_026990615.1 Spirochaetota bacterium | reverse complement strand
TCACGTTTCCTCCCTACATTTTATATTCTTTAAGAGATTCAAAGAATATTCTCAGATCGTTTTCCTTTAAGGTTATTGGCGGCAAAAGCCGCAGTGTGTTCTTTTTTGCAGATGTTCCTGTTATAATGCCCCTGCCTATAAGGAAGTCTCTGACCTTTACCGCATCGTCATTCAATTCAATGCCTATTAGCAGCCCTCTTCCCTTTACATCTTTTACAACGGGGATATCTTTAAGATTATCAAATATATAGTTTCCAACTTTTTCTGCGTTATAAACGAGATTGTTTTCTCTTATCACCTCTATGTTGGCAAGCAATGCGGCAGCGGCAATAGGTCCTCCTCCGAATGTAGAACCATGTTCACCCTGTTTTATAGTTTTGGAAATATCCTCGTTTATAAGAACAGCTCCAATGGGTATTCCGCCTCCAATCCCTTTGGCCGTTGTAATGATATCCGGTATAACACCGATTTTATCTCCGAAGAACCAGCTTCCGGTTCTACCAAAGGCTGTTTGAACTTCATCAAATATTAAAACTATGCCCCTGTCGGTGCAAATATCCCTTAGAGTTTTATAGTACTGCTCGTCGGCTATTTCTACTCCTGCCATTGATTGAATCGGTTCAAGAATTACCCCGGCAGTATCATCATCAAGAGCGGATTCGATTTCATTGATATTGCCGAACTGTACGAATTTAAAGGCCTCTATCAGGGGAGAAAACTGCTTTCTATAGTTACCCAGGGAAGTTGCACTTAG
Organism: Spirochaetota bacterium; assembly: GCA_026990615.1. Taxonomy (GTDB): domain Bacteria; phylum Spirochaetota; class B62-G9; order B62-G9; family B62-G9; genus JALXDB01. The sequence goes on along the minus strand of JALXDB010000223.1, from coordinate 984 downwards.
CGAGCCTATTGTTCTTCCATGAAAGCTGTTTTTCATCGCAATAATGGTTTGCTTCCCAGTAAACTTTCTTGCAATCTTCATAGCTGTTTCGTTCGCTTCGGTTCCGGAATTGCAAAAGAATACCTTTGTCATATCTGAGGGAGCAACGTTTATAATTGCTTTAGAGGCTTTAGCCCTTATCTCCAGATACACCACATTGGAATAAAAAATTAACCTTTTCGCCTGTTCACTTATGGCATTTACTACCCTTGGATGGGAATGCCCGATCAGAGCTACTGCATGTCCACCGTATAGATCCAGATATTTTTTATTATTTGTATCGTATACGTAAACCCCTTCGCCTCTTTCAACTGCTAATGGCAATTTTTTATAGGTGTTAAGCTGATACTGATCTTCCATATTTTTAATTTCTTCAAAGTTCATCTTTTCATCATCCTCGCAGCTGTTTATTTTTTTGACAGTTCTATTATCGATATTTTGTCCCTTTAAATTACACGTTTGTTGAAGGTTTTATGGTTTCATTCCGGGGAATTCAAGCCCCTCATTTTCCTCAAATCCAAACATCAGATTCATGTTCTGAATTGCCTGACCCGATGCACCTTTTACAAGGTTATCTATAGCGCTCATTGTCACTACAAAATTGTTCTTATATATAGCTGAAATCTCAGCATAGTTACTGCCGTAAATTGAAGCTATTTCTGGTGAAGAGTCAACAATTTTTATAAAAGGTTCATTCTTATAGGTTTCACTAAAGGCGTTTTTTACTGTCTCCTGTGTCAAATTCTCGTTATAGAAAGATACAGTGGTGAATATTCCCCTGATGAATGGTCCGGATTGTGGTATAAAACCTATCTCATAATCCCAGTTGAGGAACTCATCCTTTAAAAACCTTTCTATTTCGGGTAGATGCTGATGGGATAGTATTTTATAGGCTTTAAAGTTTTTAGCACGAACAGGATGGTGTGTTACCTCTTTCGGAGCTTC
>JALXDB010000222.1 GCA_026990615.1 Spirochaetota bacterium | reverse complement strand
GTTAGTTTTTCTATATCGTATTTTGATAATAGCTCGTATGTAAGAATAGACCTCTGCCCTGTGTACAGGGTTTTAGGAGTTGCTGTGACTCTTATCTTTACGTTTTCTTCTACTCTGTACTGATCTACATTTAGCTCCTCATCGTACATATATTTATTTTTGCTGTCTATTTTATTTTTTAATACCTCCACAGTAATTGGTTCAGAACTGTACCTTTTACCTCTATAGGTTATGGATATTGGTCCTATTAAGAGTTCTCCGGTGGTTCTGGGTTTCAGAGTATATCTGAATATGTACTTCTTTATTCTGGTTGTCTTCCCATTTACAATTGTAATTGAGGTGGAGTAACTCTTTGTTTTATTCAGAATATTAAACTGTACAAGTGAGGAGGTATCTGGATCGGGTATACTCCTTAATTTTTTTGTTTCTACAGTAATAGTCAGGGTGAGAGTATCTTTTATCCACATCCTTTTCTTGTCGACTGATGCATAAACCTTTAAGGCTTCCTGGCTGTAGCCCAGGGTTGAGGTGATAACGAAAGAGATAAGCAATGTTATAAAAAGAAACCTATTGTTGCGAATAATTCTTCTGCTACCAGCCTTTCTCATCTGAGGAATCCTCTGGTTTTAATACGTTTTTAATTAGTGTTTGAATCTGTGACTTATGATACTCATCAAGGGACCTGAACAACCTTTCTGTTTCCTCTTCGTTCAGCGGCTGTTCTTTAGATCCATATGATTTTTCATCTTTTCTAACTTTTGAAGGCTGCCTGTTTTTATTTTTACTGTTTTGTGGAGGTGCCGTTTTTTTTGTGCTTCTCTTTTTAGCTTTAAGTTTACTGATCGCAAGTTCCAGATTTTGCTTCATTTTTGTATTATACGGGAGGAGTTGTAATGCTTCTATGTACTCCTTAACAGCTTCCTCGTACAATCCAAGTTTATAATACGCATTGCCGATATTGTAATGGATTATCCCCTTCCTTTTTCTTTTTGCTCCAGTCAGGGAAGCTCTGTAGTATTCAATAGCCTTTCTATAATCTTCAAGTTTGTAGTATGAATTACCAAGATTGAAGTTTACCGTCGTTGCATCTTTTGCATTTTTAGCTTTTCCCCTGTATTTTTTATAATTATCGATTGCTCTGCTGTAGTTTCCGTATCTATATTCCCGATTTCCCTTGAGCAGGCTGAGTATGGATGCTTCTGTTATGTTGAGGCTGCTTGTGATTATCAACAATCCTGAAAATATTAATAACAATCTAAAAATCGACATTGCATAACCTTAACTATTCTTGTAGTAGTTTGATCTATTTCTAACAATAATTACAGTGTAAAGGACAATTAATAGTGTCGACAATGAGAGGGGAATCTGAAAAAGCTCCCTCTTCACCTCGAATTTAACCTTTTTGGTCTTTGAACGGACTGATCTTACAAACTTTATTATTCTTTTTGAATCATACAGAATATCTTTCGATATGAAATAACTTCCATTTAATAGGCCGGATAACCTTTTTATCTTTTCTATATCGAGTTTTGTAATTACTGTGTCTCCGTGGCGGTTTTTTAGGTACCCAGGTCCGTTGCCTGAGTTTTCCACAGGGATAGGAGAGCCGTATAATGATCCAATTCCAACTATTAGAGTATTTATATTTGTTCTTTTTACTCTTTTTGCTCTTGATGAAAATTTCGGTACATTGTCCTCGCCATCTGTGAAGATAATTAAGGCAGTTGGTATACCGGAGTTG
>JALXDB010000221.1 GCA_026990615.1 Spirochaetota bacterium | reverse complement strand
CCTGAAGAGCTACAAATCGATTCGCTTGGTGATGCTAATATCCAATCACCATTAAAACTGTCAACCATATATGGTGACAATATAGCGAACTTTGTTGATGATAACGATTCTGTTTTACTCTACACTGATACAAACTTTGTTCTCGAAAGGCTAGAAAATAATCAGCCTCTCCTATCTTTTGAGAAAGCAGGTCCAAGGCAAAAGATATACTTTGACCCTTCCAAGATAAAAGTCGGTATTGTAACATGCGGAGGATTATGCCCGGGCATAAACAACGTTATAAGATCACTGGTAATGACGCTTTACTACAGCTACGGGGTTAAGAGAATTTTGGGCTTTCAATACGGATACCGCGGATTTATTGCAAAGTATGGATACGAACCTATAGAGTTGTCGCCGAAAATAGTTGAATATATCCATGAGAAGGGTGGTAGCTTTTTAAAGTCGTCAAGGGGACACCAGGATGTAGGTGAGATAGTTGACTGTCTTGATAAAATGAATATCTCCATTCTTTTTACCATCGGCGGTGACGGAACGTTACGAGGGGCATATGAGATATATAAAGAGATAAAAAAGAGGGGGCTTAAAATATCAGTTGTAGGGATACCAAAAACTATAGACAACGACATCTCGTATGTTGAAAAAACTTTTGGTCTTGAAACAGCCTTCGCAGTCGCTGCTGATGCAATCAGATGTGCCCATGTAGAAGCGGAAGGAGCCCCTTACGGAATAGGCCTGGTAAAGGTGATGGGAAGAATGTCCGGCTTTATTGCTGCATATGCAGCTCTTGCAATGAGCGAGGTAAACTTTGTATTAATCCCAGAAGTTCCTTTTGATTTAGAAGGTCCAAACGGCCTTTTTGCAGCAATTGAAAAGAGGCTAAGGGAGAGGGGGCATGTGGTAATTATTGTTGCAGAAGGAGCCGGACAGCAGTATGTCAGTCCGGATTTTGACAGAAAGGATGATTCTGGAAATCCTGTACTGGGTGATATCGGAATTTTCTTAAAAACTGAAATTAAAAAATATTTTAAAGAAAATACTGATATGTATGTAAATATCAAATATATAGACCCCAGTTACATTGTTAGAGCTGTCCCTGCAAATGCCCATGATTCAATATATTGCATGCAGCTTGCCCAGAATGCAGTACATGCGGCAATGGCAGGTAAAACCGGTATGATAGTTGGGCTTTGGAGTGGAGAGTTTACCCATGTTCCTATTAAACTGGCAATATCAAAGAGGAAGTACCTCTCTCCAGAGGATCCTCTATGGTTGTCTGTTCTCGAAGCCACGGGACAGCCAATAAAAATGGTTAATGATTAATTATTTTGCCTTCTATATATCAATTGAAATGTAGTTTGAGGAGAGCTGTTTTTGGTTCAGGTTAGCGGCTGGGCATTGCATCTGGTGGAAAGATCTCTCGCAGAATCCATGGACGTCAGGACGATGGTCCATCTTGCCAGAAGGTTAATCCACAACTATGATATATATTCAAGATCGGGCTACCCCCGGATTATTGCCATACCCAATAGAGATGCTGCAAGACAGATAGTAATGGATATGAGAAAATCCGGCCTGTTTCTAGATTTTGTTAAAATGCTTATCAATATCAGAAAAACAGGATTAATGGGAAGAAAGTATAGAATTCCGTACCTGAGAGAGATAATTCGTGAGATAGAAAATGCAGGGTTTATTTACAGTGTCGAGGATAATACCTTCATTGAAAATCCAGCAATAAGAAAGACTATGAACTGGGGAGTTCTAAAGCCAGGCGAAGAGTATATATTTTCTTTTTTAAGATTTGATATGGTTGGAAGCTCAAAACTGGCCAGAGAGTTAAAAAGAGAAGAATACGAGAAGATATACAGTGATGTAAGATCAATTGTTGGTAAAACCTGTGAAAAAAGAAACGGAAGAATATGGTTATGGGAAGGTGATGGCGGTCTAATTGCCTTTTACTTTTCCGATAAAGAAAACAGAAGTGCCATAAGTGCAATTGAGATTCTGCACGATGTTTATATATACAACCTTATAAATGTTCCGCTAGAAAATGATATAAAAGTTAGAATCGCCGTTCATAATGGTCCCTGGATATTTACATTTGACAGAGAGAGAATTAAAGGCGATGTAATCGAGAGGGTAAGCGAGCTTGAGGAGCATTTTACCGAACCGAATACAATTACCTTTAGCCCGACTATTTATAGGATGTTAAACCAGAAAATTGTAGACCTCCTTGAACCGTTTAAGAGTGAAAAATTTGGAACACTTCACAGGTATAGATTAAGATGGAATCAAAACCAAGGTTAATATTTATTACAGTAAATAGTTATATTATAGATTTTATGAAAAACTCTGAAATAGATGAAAAATTCGAGCTCTCTTTTTATGATTTTGAAGATTTTAAAGGCACTGGTTATGAGAAAGATACACCTCTATATCTGGATATCGATTGTATTGGGGAAGCGGAGTTGGAAAATATCAGAAAAAACGGAAATACAGGGGAAAACAGATGGAAATATGGAGTAATAGATCTAAACAATACTATAACTGATCCCACTTCCTTAATTTTTGGTGGTTTTTTTGATTACATCAACCATGACCTGATCGATAAGGGTGGGTTAACGGTAGATAGGCTTGAATCGGCAATCAAATTTAGAAATAGAATGATCAACTTTGAAAAATCAGTGTTGGTTGATTTACCTGTTGAAAGTGAGAAAGATGATAGAGATAGATTTATTAGCTGGGAAGATATTGAGGAAGGTGGGGAGTATACCTTTATAATGTTGTACATTCAGATTGATAACATTCAGCATATTATTGAATCTTACAGTATAGATTACCGAAGAGAGATATTGGGTAATTTCAGAAAATTTGTCGAGTTGATTGTTGCCGATGCCAATGGCAGACTATGGATGTGGAACGAGCATGGAGGAATTGTCCTTTTTCCATTTGGTAATGAAAACAGAAAGGTGCTTACAAGCACACTCAGACTGGTAATGAATAAACATATTTTTGGTTTTACCCTGGAAAACTCATGTATTGTAAACTATCATGTTGTGCTTCATATCGGAAAGACTATTTACAGAGAAAGGGGTAGAACCGGGACTTTAATATCTGATGACATCAACAAGATATTCCATATAGGAGCTGATTTTTCCTGCAGCAGGCCGTTTTGTATCACAGGGAAGGTTATAGAGATGCTACCTGATAAATTGAAAAGGGCTTTTTCGGAAATAGGAGCCTTCGAGGGAGAGGATATATATTCGTTTAGATATCAATACTTTAATAACGATAATACCCCTCACCCGGAGTTTTCTGAATGAGGGGTATTTATTGTCCATTTATTGCCGTCTGTTTATAAAATCGGTAGATAACGCTCCAATTCATACTTGCTTACATGAATCCTGTAGTTGTCCCATTCGATCTTTTTGTTGGCAAGTAGTTTATTAAAGATATGGTCACCCAGCGCTTCGCGGACGAGCTCACTCTTTTCTGTGTATGAAATAGCTTCACCAAGACTTCCGGGCAGTGATTCTATACCTCTTTCTTTTCTCTCCTCTTCACTCATATGGAAAATATCCTCTTCTACAGGTTCCGGAAGTTCGCACTTATTCTCTATTCCCTTTAAACCGGCGGCAAGCATTACTGCAAACGCCAGATAAGGATTGCATGCAGGATCAGGAGCTCTGTACTCTGCTCTTGTTGCCTTTTCCTTTCCGGGTTTATACATGGGTACTCTAACCAGAGCCGATCTGTTTCTTCTAGCCCAGGATATATACACGGGGGCTTCATAACCAGGAACAAGGCGTTTGTATGAATTTACCCACTGGGCGACAACAAGCGTAATCTCTTTTGAATATTTTAAGAGTCCTGCTATGTAGTGCTTGGCGGTGTCTGAAAGAAAGTACTTATCGTTGCTATCAAAGAAGGCATTTTCATTTCCCTTAAAAAGGGATTGATGTGTGTGCATACCACTTCCATTCTGTCCAAATAGGGGTTTGGGCATAAATGAAGCATAAACTCCATTCTGAATGGCAATCTCTTTGACAGTAAGCCTGTAGGTCATTGCATTGTCAGCCATCTTCAGGGCTTCTTCATAGTGGAGATCGATCTCATGCTGGGAGGGTGCTACCTCATGATGGCTGAACTCAACCTTTATCCCCATCTTTTCAAGGGCCATAATTGTGCGGTTTCTGAGGTTGCTGGCAACATCAAGAGGTGTGAGATCAAAATAACCTCCAGCGTCCAGAGTAACGGTATTTATGCTGTTGTCCTTGAAGTAGAAGTATTCGAGCTCGGGGCCTACATAATACGTGTACCCCATATCTTTTGCCTTTTTGATCATTCTTTTCAGTGCGTATCTCGGGTCACCGGCATATGGCGTTCCATCAGGTTCTAAAATATCACAGAACATCCTTGCGACTACTGGATCACCATCTTTACTGAATGGTAGAATGGCAAATGTTGTGGGGTCGGGCTTGGCCATCATATCACTTTCTTCTATTCTTGCATAGCCCTCAACTGACGAACCGTCAAACCCCATTCCGTCCGTAAGAGCTCCTTCAAGTTCTGCAGGTGTAATTGCAAAACTCTTTAAAAATCCAAGAACATCTGTAAACCACAATCTGATAAACTGTACATTCTTGTCCCTGACAAGTTTTAATACATTCTCAATTGCATTATCGGACATACAATACCCCCTGAATTTTTTATTTAATATAGTTAATGCAATATATGTGCCATTGAAAGAATAAATTTTTTAAATATATAACAATCAATGAATTAGATGGTTGATAGTAATTTTTTTGAGAACCTGTATATAAATTATAGGCTACATTTTTGTAGGACATGTTGCTATATCCTACATTTTTGTATGGAATCTTTTTGGATCTATTCCATACTTATGGACCCTGATTCCCATCTGTCTTTCTGTAATACCGAGAAGCCTGGCCGCTTTTGCCATATTACCTCTGGATGATTTTAGAGCATCAAGAATAAACTCCTTCTCTATGCTTTCAAGTTTGACTTTTAGAGGTCCTTTTGGAGTTGTCCCGCTGGATTCGGCTGTTTGAAGGGTCGGTGGTAGGTGATGGCCATGTATTACATCATCATTGCTTATTAGAACTGCTCTCTCTATACAGTTTTCCAGTTCCCTAACATTTCCTGGCCAGTGGTAAGCCATCATCATATCTATAGCTGGAGTGGATATCCTTTTAATGTTCTTATTGTACATCTTGCTGTACTTTTCAACAAAGTAATCTGCCAGAAGCAGAATATCCGTCTTTCTATCTCTGAGGGGTGGAAGGTGTATGGGAAAAACATTCAGTCTGTAGTAAAGATCCTGTCTGAACTTTCCCTCTTCAATTAGTTCTTCAAGGTTCCTGTTTGTTGCAGCTATAATTCTGACATTGACCTTTATTGTTTTTGTACCTCCCACTCTTTCGAACTCCCTCTCCTGAAGAACTCTTAAAAGCTTTATCTGAGTCTGCGGTGTTAAATCACCAATTTCGTCCAGAAATAGAGTTCCTCCATCGGCCAGTTCAAACCTGCCTTTTCTGGCGGATACAGCTCCAGTAAAGGCCCCCTTTTCATGTCCGAACAATTCGCTTTCAATGATTGTTTCTGGAAGAGCAGCACAGTTTACCTTGATAAAGGGTTTATTGGCCCGGTTGCTGTTGTAGTGAATTGCATGGGCTACAAGTTCTTTCCCCGTACCGCTTTCTCCTCTGATCAGAACAGTGGTATCGCTTTTGGATACCTGCTGGATCAGTCTGTATACCTCCTGCATCACCTTTGAATTTCCAATTATGTTTGCGGGATGAAACTTTGCCTCAAGCTCCTTCTGAAGCCTTATGTTCTCCTCTATAAGCTTTTCCCTTTCCCTCAAGGCTTCCTGCCTAAGTTTAACAGCCTTCGATATAAGTGAACATACAACAGTTAGGAGTCTAACAAAATCATTCAGGGAAAAATCTTCGGAGTATAGTCTGTATACACTTAGGGTTCCTATAACCTTATTCTCCAGTTTAATGGGAACGCATACGAATGATATATCGTTACCGGATGTGCTCTTTCTTACCCCCAGCTTGTCGAGAAACTTTGGCTCTTCAGAGGCCCTCGGAACAATTGAAGGTTTTCCGGTTTCAACGACTTTTCCTGTTATTCCTTCTCCAATTCTGTACTTGCCCTTTTTTTGCTGGTCTATAGAGAGGCCGTAGGAGGCCTCGATGGTTATCTCACCTGTCTCATTGTTGAATAGGGTTATAACACCGCCTATGATTTCCGTATACTTTGATAAAACTTTTAGAACAGGTCCAAGAACTTCCTGCAGATTAATGCTGGAATCGAGAATATTACTTATCTCGAACAATAAGGAGAGTTCTTCTATATCTTTTTTTATTCCGTTTTTACTGTTACTATTCATCTTCGGGCAATCAAACTTTTTAGTTCAGAGATAAAACTGGCAATTTTATCCTCGTGCGTATTGAAAGATGTCATTAGTCGTACAACTGGTATCATGCTGTCCCAGATGTAAAAGAAATATCTTTTCCTTATCTCTTCCATGATGTCAAAAGGGATTTTTATAAACACCCCGTTGGACTGAACTTTATAAACAATTTCTATAAAAGGATACAACTCCTTCAGTCCATTGGCAAGCAATTCAGCCATCTTATTCGCATGAGATGCATTCTTAAGCCAGAGGTTGTCCCTGAAATAACCCAAAAATTGGGAGGATACAAATCTCATCTTTGAAAACAGCTGGGTTAACTGTTTACGTTTGTATTTCAAATTCTCAGTCAGGCGATGATTAAAAACAACAACTGCTTCGCCTATCATCATACCATTTTTTGTTCCTCCGAATGACATAATATCAACACCCGATTTGACGGTAATATCTTTGATATCAACTCCTAAAGATACTACAGCGTTGGCAATACGTGCACCGTCTATATGCAGGTACATGTTGTGGGTGTGAGCAAAATCTGCTATCTTCTTTATTTCATCCGCAGTGTAAAGAGTCCCGACTTCTGTAGGCTGGGTAATCGAGATTAAGCGGGGTTGTGAGTGATGTTCATTTCCAATAACATCAACATGGGGTTTGATAGATTCTATACTCAGCTTCCCGTCCACATTTCTAACAGGTATAAGTTTTACACCCGCCAGACTCTCAGGTGCTCCACATTCATCCTGATTAATATGGGAAATATCGGTGCATATAACAGAATTGAAATTATCCGTTGCGGCTCTGATACTAAGAACATTTGCTCCAGTGCCCGTAAGGACAAAGAAAACCTCTATTTCTTCTCCAAAAATCTTTTTAAACTCTTTTGTGGCTGCATCTGTGAATGGATCATCACCATAAGAGAGATAATTTGATATGTTTGCATTTTCAATTTCGGAGAGAATTGACGGATGAATGCCCGATGTATTATCGCTTGCAAAAGTAAAATCCTGTTTCATAAAGAATCCTTAGCCTGTATAGATTAAAAGTCGTTTATTTGTCTTCTTCGCTTATATATATTCCGCTTCCGGACAGCTCGCCAAATCTGAGCATGAATGAAAAGGTTGAGACAAACAAAAAAGCTTCAATTATAGCTTCAATCACCTTTTTTGAATTTAAATGTTTCTGCCCGTCTATTTTTGGGTCAAAATACAGCCTCTCATCAGGATTCTGAACCAGGTGCCTTTCTTCGTTATAGTCCAGTATTACAGTTGAAAGAATATCCTCTATCTCTTTCATAATTTCCGAAAGCTTTGACCTCAAAGATCTGTTTAATATTGCCCTTTTCTTTTTAAGAGAGTCAATTAAAACATCTTTCTGGTGGAGTGTTAATTTTGGATTGTCTTCTGTTTTATTCATTTCCTTAATTATTTCTATATACTCATCCATTTCCTCTCTTGCTTTGTTGAACTTTATGTAGGCATTGCCAAGATCTTCCTTTATATCTATCTTTTTACCTTCCCTGTAATCAATATTAAACTTTATTTTACCGGCGGTTAGTATAAAAGAATACTCTTTTTCAAATATTTCTACAAGAACAGCAGTTTTAAACAATTTATCATTTTCTTCTAATATTCTTAACTTATTTTCTGAGTCAAAATTAATAATTTCTATATATTTCCCAAATAAATTGTTGACTAATGGTATACCCCTTTTGATGTGTTTCGGGATTTCAACTTTTTCCTTTTCATCTACTTTGGCAGGCTCCTTTTTGCTCTTTTCCAGAAGTTCTTTTCTTCTTTTTAGTATCTCAAGATATTTTTTTCTTTCAGTTTTTACGATGTAACCTATTCTGTCTTTTTCTATTATCTCAAGAAAGTCGTCCAGTTTCTGTGAGTAGAGTGGCATAAACCTCCTTGCTATTAAACACAATAAAATGTGTAGCTGGTAGAAAAAATCTTTGAGAATTCTATCCACGCAGAACTTTAGGTGAGCTATCATCTGATCTGTTATTGTTGTATCAATGTTCCTTTTCTTCTGGTAAATGTATATAGCCTTTTCAACGTAAAGCTTAGCCTCATTTACATACTGTGAAAGTATGTACAGTTTTTTAAAAAACGGCTTAAAAATATAGATGTATTTTGTTTCCGGTACTGTTTTTTTATCGGTCAATACTTTTATTATGGCTTTTAATTCATCTTCGTTGAATAGATCATACAGTCTGTAGATCATTTCGTAAAACAGATTATTGCTACCCCTGGATTTAAGCAGTATTATCTTCTTTATTGCGCTGTTGTCGCCTACAATTGGAGATAGAGCTACATGAATATCATTAATACTGTTGTACAGGTCCTTCTCTATAAATTTTAGTAAGTTTTTTGACAGCTTTTTCCCCGGAAAACTAATCACCCTGTTTTTTATTCCTAAAAAGAGAAGAACTGTACGATCTATAATCCTGTATTTTTTCTTTTTTGATGGTAGTGGTTTTTTCTTTGAAGTTACAGGGTGCTTTTCTAATTGGACTTTATTTTTGTATGATTCTCCATGCCTAACCTGATATTCTACCTCTCGAGGGCCGGAATAGGGCTTTTTTCTTATGATAACGCCTCTTTTTCTTTTCGACTCGTCAATAACATGTCCACCGTGTCGGACGAATTCCTGGAATAGTTTTTTTCTTTGCTCGGGATCTAATTTATCAATTCCTATTTTTTCCCTTGTCCTGTTTATATCATCTGCCATTTTTTTAAATATTATTCCTTTTGTTCTCAAAAATTAAGGATAGACCAAATTATCTAAAAAGAAAAGATATTTTTGTCGAAAAGTAATCTGTAGGAGACTTTTATGAAAGCCAGTGTTGTCTTTAAAGAGGATCTTCCGGGAGCTAAAAAGACAATTTCAAAAAAACGGATAGTTGACAGAAAGAAACAGTTAATTGAAAATCAGAAAATAGTCAAAAGGAAGCAAAATAAAGCAGTTTACCGTAAAAATTTTAACGTACGCAGTACAGACAACGGGGTAAGTTTAAAGAAAAATTCTCGAGTTGGAACTATATCTAATTTCAGAGGTTTAATAAAAAGGCCCATTTTATGGGCGCTGGCTTTATTAGTTTCTTTTATCCTTATGTTGCCCCTTCTCATTCAGATAAGATCATATCTCTGGGAGAAATCAAGGATTATAAAAATCGATGATGATATAATTTATAATGATTTTCTGATTAACGGAATAGGCAATCCAACTAAGAAAGAAAACAAGGTTATTTCCACCAGGTTATACACACCGCAGTTTAAAATAATCAAGTATAGAGTTAAAAGAGGAGATACATTATTTGGAATTGCGAGAAAACTTAATACATCGATTGATGCCATTATCACGGCAAATAGTATAAAAAATGCATACAGCCTTAAGGTCGGTTCGATTTTAAGGGTGCCAAACATGCCCGGAATATACCATAGGGTTAAAAAAGGAGATACTCTATCAGGTTTATCCAGAAAATATGGAGTATCATTGAATAAAATAGCAGACATAAATGATATATCTTCCCATATTTTGAGTATAGGTGACAGAATATTTATTCCGGGTGCATCTCTCAGTGCATGGGAAAGAGCTGAAGTACTTGGAAATGTTTTTAAGACACCTACAAGGGGCAGACTTACTTCCAGAATGGGATTTAGACGGGATCCTTTTACCGGGAGAATTGCCTATCATTCAGGAATAGATATTGCAAACAGAAGTGGTACTCCTGTATATTCTTCTCAGTTTGGTAGAGTTGTTTATACGGGGTATAAGGGCAACTACGGGAAAACCATTATAATTGCCCATCCGCACGGTTATAAAACTCTCTACGGGCATTTAAGTAAGATACTTGTAAGAAGAGGGCAGGTTGTCAATCAGGGGCAATTAATAGGTAAAATGGGAAATACAGGAAGGTCGACCGGTCCGCATCTTCATTTTGAAATACATCAGTATGGCAAATTGGTTAACCCGTTAAAGATGATTCGTTTAAGATAGTTGCAATAGTTTGATATTTACGTATAATATAATTTAACTGGTATTTACTTGGTAAAAAATAAAATAATCTAATAAATATAGAACATCAGGAATGTCTCTACTGAAATCGGTCATCTCTAGAAAGCAAAAAAGATATTTTCCCAGTGCATATTTCTTAAAAAGAAATACGTACTTCAAACGTTTATACAAAAAACGATATTTAAAGCAGCATCTTAGAGGATATTTAAACAGGTTAAAGATTGGATTAAAACATATCAAGATAAAGATTCGTTACTATAATTTTAATTTGACCAGACTCCTCGCTGATTACCTGTTGACAGCTCTTGTTTTTATAGGTGTGCTATTGTTTATAGATTTTTTCCCCTCACCTTATATATTCCAAAGAGATGAGCTTCCATTTTTTGGCAATTTCCAGTGGAAGAGTTTAACTGTAGCAAAACTGTCTGCCGGAGATTTCAGGGAAAACGGCGTTGGAGGGCTCGAACTAAGACCGAGAAAATTAAGACTATTCGAGTATAGGGTTGCGAAAGGGGATACTTTGTGGGGTATTGCACGTAAATTCGGAGTTGACCCTGACAGTATTATTAGCTGCAACACCTTTACAAATGTTCATAAACTCAGGATTGGTGATACAATACTGATACCAAATATCAGGGGAATATTTGTATCAGTCAGGAAGGATGAAACTGTATACAGGCTCAGTATGAAATACGGCATATCACCGGATGTGATAATGGAGGTAAACGGCCTTGAAACTCCTCTGCTCGCACCGGGTATGAGGGTTTTCCTTCCCGGCGTAAAGTTTAATATAATGGAAAGAGCATTTGCACTTGGTGAGGCCTTTGACAAACCTGCCAGGGGAAGGTTGACATCTAGATTTGGTTATCGAAGAGACCCTTTTACAAAAAGAATTTCCTTTCATACAGGAATAGATATAGCTAACAGGATTGGAACTGCAATCCATGCAGCAAGGGATGGCGTTGTTAGTTTTATAGGGCCAAAGTATGGTTACGGATTGGTAATTGTAATCAAGCATAGATTCGGATACAGAACACTGTACGGACACCTTTTGAGCTCCAGGGTTAGGGTGGGGCAAAAAGTCAAAAAGGGACAGATCATCGGTTTTATGGGAAATTCGGGGAGATCAACAGGACCACATCTCCATTTTGAGATATGGTTAAACTCAAGGTTGATAGATCCATTAACACAGACCAATATGGTGGTTAGATAGAGAGAAAGTCGGAGGTTAATAAAATGAAATCTACCAAGATAGTGTGTACCATAGGTCCTTCAAGTCAGAAAAGAGATATACTAACCAGGATGATAAGGTCGGGAATGAATATAGCCCGCCTGAATATGTCACACGGTGATCATTCTTACCACAAACAGTCCATCGAATTGATAAGAGAAGTATCAGATAGATTGAGAACATATACAGCGATTTTGATGGATTTACAGGGCCCCAAGATAAGAACGGGAAAGCTTGTTAAAGAGACGGTTATACTGAAGAAGGGAGATATTTTAACTCTGACAACGGATGATATAGAGGGGGATTGGGAGAAACTAAGCATTAATTATAAAAAGCTTCCGCAGGAGGCAACAAAAGGGGAAAAGATTTATCTGGATGACGGCAATATAGAGCTAAAGGTTATAGATATAAAAGATAACGAAGTGATATGTAAAATAGTTGAAGGTGGAGTTATAAGGTCATACAGGGGAGTAAATCTACCCGATACAAAGATATCCACACCATCTCTTACGGAAAAGGATCTTGAAGACCTCGAATTTGGTCTTGAAGAAGATGTGGATTTTATAGCTCTCTCATTTGTCAGAAAACCTGAGGATATTATCGATTTAAGACGGAGGATAAAAGAGAGGAGTAAAAATATACCAATCATTGCAAAGATTGAAAAACCTGAGGCAATTAAAAATATAGATAAAATTATTGAGGTGGCAGACGGTATTATGGTTGCCAGGGGCGATCTTGGGGCTGAAACTTCTCCCCAGGATGTACCGATCCTTCAAAAGATGATTATAAAAAAGTGTAACAATGCTGGCAAGCCCGTAATTACAGCAACCCAGATGCTTGAATCAATGATATCGCATCCGAGGCCAACAAGAGCAGAAGCTTCCGATGTTGCCAATGCAATTTTTGATGGTACAGATGCGGTTATGCTTTCCGGCGAAACGGCCCTCGGTAACTATCCGGTTGAAGCAGTAAAGGTCATGGCCAGTATTTCAAATAAAGTGGAAAGTGAGATGAAAAAGGAGAAAATCCTTCCAGAATTAAAACCGGATATAAGAAGCGGCGATTCAATAAGTGATGCAATAAGCTATTCTGCCTGCCAGGTATCGGCAATGGTCAAATCAAAATACATAGTTGCTTTTACACTCTCGGGAAGAACAGCTGCAAATATCAGCAAGTACAGGCCTCCAATTAACATACTAGCCATGTCTCCCGAAGAACATGTTTTGAGGAGGATGAGTATTTACTGGGGAGTCTATGGAGTTAGAATAGAGAGGGTAACTACAACGGAACAGTTGTTAAATAAAGCTGAGCTAATTCTGGTAAAAGAGAAGTACTGTAAAGAGGGTGAAAATGTGATATTTGTTGGTGGAGTTCCTGTAATGAGCAAGGAGCCCACAAATATGATAAAGGTCCATCAGGTTAAACTGGGCCAGAAAAACATCTGACATAAATGAGCCCTCCATAAAAGATTAAAGTGCCCTTGATATAGAATTCCCGGGCACCATAGCGATAAAACGACAATTGATTATATCTCAAAAGGCTTATAGACAACATTCAAATTACACTTCCCATCTTATGTTTATAAAACTTAAAAATGTTTCTTCTATTTCTTCGCTTTATTCAATAGAGCTAAGAGTTGATTTTAGACATATTTCTGTAAAAATATTTAAGGAAATGGTGAAGCCTGCCTTGAATATAATATATACGGGTTAAATACACTGCTACTTGTATAAAAACGGATTTTATAATAAAGACCTAAATAAAAGACATAATAATCGTAATATCATTATTCTAAATTTCTTAAAGAATCAAAATTCAGAGGTGTTAATATTCAGTAATATGTGCTTTTTCATCTATATTTAATTAACTTGACTAATAACTTTTTAACAATATATTATAAATGAAAGAATGATAATGAAAATCATTATTATTAGAAGTTAGACTTATGAGAATGACAGAATTTAATTTGAAAGAGAAGTTTAAGAGAAGTGATTTTAGGCTGACAAAACCCAGAAAAATTATTTTTGATATACTGGAAAACAGCGAGGAGCATCTAAGTGCGGAAGATATCTATAGAATAGCATATAACATTTATCCAGCTATAGGGTTAACCACTGTTTACAGGACCCTTGAACTTCTTGAAAAGATGGGAATAGTACTTAAACATGATTTTGGTGATGGAAGGGCAAGGTACGAGATAAGAGAAACTGAAAGCAAAAGGAAGGGGCATCACCACCATCTGATATGTAAAATGTGCCATAAGGTAATTGATTACAAGGTATGTATGGATGAAGAAAAAGAGCTTGTTAAAAAAACAATAGAAGGACTTGAAAAAAAGTACGGTTTTCACATTACAGACCATGTAATAGAGTTCTACGGGTACTGCAAAGATTGTTACAGTAAGCTTGAGAATCAGAAAAAACAGCGAAGGGGGCAGGTAATATGAAGATTATAGTAACTTCTGAGGGCAAGGATCTGGAGTCAAATGTAGATCAGAGATTTGGAAGAGCCAGGTATTTTATTCTAATTGATACAGATAGTATGGAGTACAGTGTGATTGAAAATGAAGGGGCCCAGCAGAGTAGCGGAGCAGGTGTTAGAGCCTCGCAGATTGTTATAAACAGCGGGGCAAAGTATGTACTCACGGGAAATTGTGGACCGACATCGTTTGATGTGTTGAAGTCTGGTGGTGTAGAGGTTATTGTTGGCGTTTCAGGAAAAGTTAGAGAAGCTGTTGAGAAGTTTAAGAGAGGAGAATTAAAACCGGGTAAGGGACCTAACGTTAGCTCTCATCACGGCCTTTAATCAATAAATGTATATGGAGTTTACACAATGATCATATCTGTTGCCAGTGGTAAAGGTGGTACGGGGAAAACAACGGTTTCTACAAGCCTTGCTCTATCGCTTGAAGGTGAGGTTCAGCTAATTGATTGTGATGTTGAGGAGCCCAATTCCTATATATTTATAAAATCCGAAAACTTAAAGGAGATTTCTGGAACCGTTCTTGTTCCGGAAATTGATAAGAAGAGATGTACCTATTGTGGAGTTTGTCAGCAGGTATGCGAGTACAATGCTCTTGTAGTCTTGAAGGATAATGTAATAGTTTTGCCGGAGCTTTGTCATAATTGCGGCGGGTGTGCTCTTCTATGTCCGCAGGGAGCAATAAGCGAGGTCGATAGAGAAATTGGAATCATAAAAACAGGTAAATATAAAAATGTAGAATTAATATACGGAGTGCTTAATATAGGGGAGGCCCAGGCAGTGCCTTTGATAAAAAAGGTTAAAAAATATATTAACAGAAAAAAGGATGTGATTATAGATGCTCCCCCGGGAACCGCTCATCCGGTTATTGAAACTGTAAGGGATAGTGATTATACCATACTTGTTACAGAGCCGACTCCTTTTGGGTTGAACGACTTGAAGCTCGCGGTGGGGGTTATGCGTGATCTGGATAAGAAATTTGGTGTTGTCATAAATAAAGCTGATCTTGGAGATAGAGAAGTTTACAGGTACTGCAATGAGGAGGGTATAGAGATATTGATGGAGATACCCTTTGACAGGGAGATTGCCGAAGGGTACTCAAAAGGTTTGCCGCTAATAGAGCAGAATCCTGCATACATCAAGCAATTTAGAGATATGTACAAGACTATTAAGAAACTGGTGTATCCATCATCTGAAAGGATGGTAAAATAGCTGATCATATTCAGGAGCGAAAGATGAAACAGATCGTAGTTATCAGTGGGAAAGGGGGTACCGGTAAGACATTTCTCACTTCATCACTGGCCTCTATAATAGAAAACAAGGTAATTGCAGACTGTGATGTGGATGCTGCTGATTTACATCTAATGCTTTCGCCTAAAATTCGTGAAAAGCATATATTTAAAAGTGGAAAAATTGCTATACTTAAAGACGAACTCTGTACTGGTTGTAATAGATGTATTGATGTTTGCAGGTTTGATGCTATTACTCCGGCAGGTAAGATTGTTAATATAGATCCTGTATCCTGCGATGGATGTACCATCTGTGCGAGGATATGCCCAACAGGCGCCATCTCTATGGAAGAGAAGGTGTCGGGTGAATGGTATGTATCTGACACTCCATATGGAACTCTTGTACATGCAAGGTTGTATATAGCTGAGGAAAACTCGGGCAAGCTGGTTTCAGAGATAAGAAAACACGCTTCAAAAATAGCTGAAGAAGAGGAAAGCAGTTATATTCTGATAGACGGATCTCCAGGTATTGGCTGTCCGGTTATTTCGTCAATATCGGGGACCGATTGTGCAGTGGTTGTCACAGAGCCCACGGTTAGTGGTTTACATGATGCAAAACGGGTTATTAAAACGGCAATGCACTTTGGGGTATATCCGTGCATTGTTATCAACAAGTATGATTTAAATATGGAAATGACATCAGAAATTGAATCCTATTGCAGGAATGAAGATATCCCTGTAATAGGAAAAATACCCTTTGATAAAGAGGTTGTTGAATCGATTGTTAGAGGAATCCCAATTGTAGAATATTCAAAGGGAAAGATAGTAGACCTTCTGTACGGAGTATGGGAGAACATTAACAATATTCTAAATAAGAAGGAGAGGAAGACAAAAAATGCAGTTTAACAACGAAGAGAGACAGGCTCAGGACAAGAGGCTGGCAGATAACCTGTCAAGAATTAAATACAAACTTGTCGTTATCAGTGGAAAAGGTGGAGTTGGTAAAACAACTGTTTCTGTAAATCTTGCGTACGAGCTATCAACACGTGGATATAAAGTTGGAATACTTGACGCTGATATACATGGCCCAAATGTAGTTAAGATGCTCGGTATGGATGGAGTTCAGTTGTACGGTGATGGTCAGCTTATTCAACCTGCAGAGATAAATAAGAATTTAAGGGCTGTCAGTGTTGCAATGTTAAGTGATGATCCCGATAAACCAATAATTTGGAGAGGTCCCCTTAAGACAGGGATTATCAAGCAGTTTTTAAGCGATGTATCCTGGGGAGACCTGGATTTTCTTGTTATTGATTCTCCTCCAGGAACAGGTGATGAACCCTTAAGTGTATGCCAGTTAATAAAAGGACTGGATGGGGCTATAATCGTTACAACACCGCAGGAAGTTGCGATTCTGGATTCAAGAAAAAGTGTTCAATTTGCCAAGGAACTTAACGTGCCTGTTGTGGGCATAATAGAAAATATGAGTGGATTTAAGTGCCCATTTTGCGGCCATGAAATAGATATTTTTGGCAAAGGCGGTGGAGAAAAGGCAGCAAAAGATCTAAATGTCAACTTTCTCGGAAGATTGCCGCTCGAACCGGACATAGTAAAGTTTAGCGATGAGGGAAAACCCTACATACACTACAGCAGGGATACAGAAACCGCAAAAAAAATGGTGGATATTGTGGATAAAATTGAAAAGTGGCTAGAAGAGAAGAAATAATAAAGGTGTAAAAATATAGAACTTTCAGGTGAAAAAAAATTGGCTAGATAATATATAAGTGAAAATATTTATAAATAGAATGGTATCTAAAAAACAATAGAAAAATCACTGTATTTTCTGGCGTTAATTTTATCCCACTGCTGGACCAGATTAGATACATGGGCCGAGGGAGGCCCGACCTTTATCTCCTCAATAAACGCACTGAGGCTGCTTTTATTTCCTTCTGCATAGATCTCAACACGCCCATCGTATAAATTTCTCACCCAGCCGGTTAACCCGAACTGTTTTGCCACTCTTATGGTATAGAATCTGAAACCAACCCCTTGAACTCTTCCTGATACGTAGATATGAGCAGCGTACAGGTCTTCCGACATACACACCCCCTCAACTTTGATATCACGTTTCAACCATTAACCCGCTCATATGTCAATCACTAATCACGTAATAATTACGTGATAATAACATAACAGTTACATCGATGATTCCAGCTTTTTAATAATTTCTGTTATCCTCTTTTTACCGGGATAATCCGGAGAAATTGCAAGTAGAGATTTATATATGGTAAGTGCATCTTTTTTCCTGCCCTGCTTTAACAGCAGATTACCTAGCGGTTCATAGGCAAGAACAAACTTGTTATCTGATTTTATGGCCCTTAAATATTCATTTATAGCTTCATCATACCTTTTTAATTTTACGTAAACTGAAGCGAGTCCGTAATGAGCCTCCGGAGACAGAGGGTCTATTTCAAGGGCAGTTTTAAACTGTTCCTCAGCTTCTTTGTATAGATCGTTTTTTAGAAGGGCATTTCCCAGATTGATTCTGGCTGCGAGAGATTTTGGATTTAATTTTATAGCTTTTCTCAGCGTAGCAAGCGCTTTATCGAAGAGATTGTTCTTTATGTAGATATCGCTGATGTTGTTGTAGGCCTCCATGTAGTTAGGATCGAGTTTAATTGCTTCTTCATACGCACGGATGGCTTCATCGTATTTGTTGAGTCTGGCATAGTTATTTCCAAGGTTGTAGTAGTAGCGTTTATCGTTCTTTTTAATTTTAATGGCTTCCTCAAGTTCTTCAACAGCTTTATCGTATTTTTTTTCCATTTCGTATAGTATTGATAGATTGTAATGAGTAAGATCACTGTTTGGGTCAAGTTTAAGCGCGAATTCGTAATCTTTTTTCGCCTTATTGTACATTTTCTTTGATCTGTATGCATCCCCCAGTTTTATATGGGCCTTGACATTGTTCGGGTCAATGGCTATGGCCTTCTTATAAAGCTCAATGGCTTTGTCATAGAAGTTGTTTTCAAAGTAAAGCAGTCCAAGGTTGATGAGTGCCTTGGTATAGTCGGGTTTTATTTTAATTGCTCTGGTATAGGCGTTAACCGCTATGTTTGTTTTTCCCAATTTCTGAGCAGTCAGACCGAGATTGTAGTAGGCTTTGGGGAAATCAGGCAAAAGTTCTGCCGCCTTTGTAAAAGAGATTAAGGCATCTTTGTAATTTCTCTGCAGATACTGAAGAATTCCAAGCTTGTAGTAGGCCATTCCATTATTAGGATTAAGTTCCAGTGCCTTTTTGTACTCCACCATTGCGCTAGTGATAAGGTCCTGCCTGTCATATATCTGTCCAAGTGTGTAGTGTGGAAGGGATTGAGTGGGGTCCAGTGAAAGTGCCTTTTTTGAAAGATTTATAGCCTTCTTTACATTTTCCTGTGAGCCTTCGTTTTCGGCAAAATAGCTGGCCCCAAGATATGCAAGGGCTTCTGCATTGTCCGGATTCAATTCTAGGGACTTTTCCAGAGAATCTATTGCTTTAGAATAATTTTGGCTTTTGTAGTACTTTTTCCCCTTTTCAAGAAGGTACCTTGCCTGTTCGAGCCTCTTCTGCTTTTCTTTCTCAAGGTCTATTTCCTTTTTTTTCTTCTCCTGTTTTGGCTGGGTTGGTATGCTTTTCTTTAAAGTAGATACTACTTTCTTTAGCTTTTTTTCTTCTTTCTCTTCCTTCTTTTTCTCAATCTCCTTTTGTTTTTTTATAATTTGATCTAGAAGTTCCAGGGCCTTTTTGTTTGATGGATCTTCAATCAAGGCTTTTTCAAGTTGTTGTCTTGCGAGATCATACTCTTCCCTGGATATATAGAAGTTTGCAAGCTTTATATAATTCTTAACTTTATCCTCTTTAGTTTCAATCTGCTCTTTTTCAACAGGTTTTTCTTCTTTTACAATCTGTTGTTCAATGGTCTTCAGTTTTTTTACAGTTGGAATGATATAAAAAAATAAACCGAGGATTAACAATGCTACAATAATTGATATAATAATTATTAATTTTTTATTCCCCATGATACTACCTCTCTATGTCTTCACTGGAGAGATCATTGATAGGTTTTTCACTTGTCTCCATAATATTTTCTGTTTTCTTTATTATCTGGTTTAAATCACCAATAACCTCGTTTAAAAGTTCATTGTTACTGGATTCCTTTTTACCGCTTTCTTCGCTTGAGTTTTCTTTAGACTCTTTTTCGGACTCATTTTGAGTGTTCATCTGAGCTTTTTTACTGATCTCTTCTTTCAGGTATGCTATAGCCTTTTTGATCTTTTCATACTGGGGCGTTTGTGGATACTTATCGAGATAAGTTTGCCAGTATTCAATAGTTTTCTGATAATTGTTTTCAATGTAGTATGCATTGCCTGAATTGAGGTAAGCGTCAAATAACTCTGGATTGAGTTCTACAGCCTTTTTATACATTTCTATTGCCAGGTCGTAGTTCTTCTTCAGAAAATAACAATTGCCCAGATTGTAAAAGATTATTCCCTTCTGTTTACCCTGGGAGTAATCAAGGCCTTTGGTGTAGTTCATTATTGCATTGTCAAGGTCCTTCAGTTCATAGTAGGTATTTCCCAGATAGAAATAAACAGTTGCATTGTCCGGTTCGTAGTTTTTAGCCTCTTCAAAATAAGATCTTGCAAGTTCAAAGTTTTTATTCTGATAATATTCAAGGCCTTTTAAAAAAGATTCATTTTCACCGTACAAAAAAGTATATATA
>JALXDB010000220.1 GCA_026990615.1 Spirochaetota bacterium | reverse complement strand
TTTCATCTTTTTTGTATATATTTTTTATATTTGTGATATATTTATAATCAAGATGAAATATTTTTTTATTTTATTATTTTCTATTACTCTCCTATTCCTAACCCCTTCAGCAGAGTCGTCGGAGAATTTAGACAGCTCCTTCAATTCCCTTAATAGTTTTGAAAATCTCAGTATGAAATCTAAAAAAACTGGCAATAAAAACAAATTCATGTTTTTTGCATTTGGGACCATGAATTTTGGAGAAGTCAGCTACTATCCATTCACTCCAGTGGAAGGCGACTACACTCAATATACAAATGCCTTTGGCCCCAATCCCTCGAAACCGTACAACCTGAGCTACGGATTTGGCGTTGGAATCGACTTTAACATAATCCCTTTCATTTCACTCTTTATTGATGGCGGAATGAATTCCTGGAAACTTCTACTGGCAAACAAAAACGGTTATGCCTATGGTCAGTGGGTGGCCGAAGCTACAAATTATGAGTCGGCAGTTGTAGGTCCGTTTACAATGGATACTTACTACTACATGGATGCAACAAATATTAGATTGGGGGCAAGGTATATAGTCTCGCAAAAGAGATTTCAGCCGTGGGTGGGGGGCGGAATACTCCTTTCGGCATGGCAGGCAACAATAGGAAACAGAAAAGAAGGTCTAAAAATTGGGTCTCAGGACTCCGGGCTTGCATTCGGCTTTTCTTTTACCGGGGGGATGGATGTTATGTTCAGTGACTTTGTTCTACGCTTATTTGTAGACTATGGCTCAGCAATAGCAAAACCTAGAATAACAGGGTTGCTGCAAGATCCCTATTCCAGCGCCGTATTTGAAAACAGTGGTGGTGAATTCACCACAGGACCCTATAGAGTTGGACTGGCTGTGGGTGTAAAGTATTAGAGTTAGCTCCAGATTTAAACAACTATTTTTATTACACAAGTACATGTTGTTTCCGGATTTTTTTAATGGGCCATAATTGAGTTTATAAGTGTTAATACACGTTATTTTCATAGCATTTTATTTGAACCAAAATTAAAAACTCGACATTGGCCTTAACAATATAGAATCACAGTGCCACAGAGGCTGCGGCAAAATTACTTTCAATTTTGCAGTAAAATTTTAGACTCTATCCGTCAACCTGTTGAAAACTATTTTAAAATGAATTATATTTTGTTTTGGTTTAGGCTCGCTTGCTTTTAACGCTCTGTAAACCCTGTTTGAAGATCGCTTAAAAGCCTGTTAATTTATTCAACTTCATTAATCTATAGACAAGGTAGTAAGTAGCAGTAATGTTTTTTAATAAAAAGATAAAAATTTTCCCTTTATTATCATTAATTCTATTCCTCAATCTTTTCTGTTCATCTCAATCAGAGGCTTCACGAGAGGTTTTCTTCAATAAAGAGTTCATGCAAACCGAATCATTAACCGGAAATGAAAATGGACGTGAAATACCTATCGCTAATTCCTTAATAGACCCACCCGAAAAAACAAGGCATATACCAGCAAGATATGACAATCATTTTCATATACAAAAAAAGTATCTGATAATTTTCGGACTCCTCTTTATCCTTTCCATTACAGCCATTATGCTTCGAAGATTCTTTTTTATAAAAAAACTGAACAAACAGCTTGAGGAGGAAAAATCTCTATTAAAAACCCTTATAGAGAATGTCCCAGACTACATATACGTAAAGGACATCAATAGCAGATTCATCCTTGCAAACCCGTCAGTTGTGAAAATTATGGGGGTA
>JALXDB010000219.1:929-1748 GCA_026990615.1 Spirochaetota bacterium | reverse complement strand
TTAGGTGCCTGGTCACAATATTTTTTATGGTCTGTTCGTTTACTTCAAATGGCGCCCTAACGATCAAAGTTGCGTCATCGGTTATCTGGAGGGCGACGGTCTTTCTCCTTGACCTTATTATCTTTTCGATCTTGATTCCTGTTTCCATATCATCATCCCGCATAAACATGATATGCGAGTTCCAGCAATTTTTGAGCTATTTCGTTCCTTTTTCTGAACAGTAGACCCTTATGGGTGGTAAGATATGGTGCCGGTTCCTCCTTCACCTTAAAAACATGGGTTTTGGAAGGTTTGTTTGGCTGGATAGCCCCCAGGAAATGAGAAATGAGGTAGACCTTCAATCTTTTTTGCTTGGTGTAATTATCCCAAAAATCAACATATTGAATCTCTTTTTTGATGATTTCAACAACATCTTTTGTTAAACTCACAAGTAAATCGATGTCATCTTTTCCAAGTTTTTCAATGGGATCTTTCCCATATATCTCCTGCTTGAGTAACCCAAAAAATGGCATTTCTTTCTTGGGATCAAAACCAAATGTTTCTTCTGCCTCTCTACCCTTTTTCATCTCGTTTCTAAGCTTTTCTAACTCAACAGCAAGCAATTCCCAATTCTCCTTGTATTCCTCAAGTATCCTTTTCAATCTATCTGAAAATCTTTCGTAAAATTCAGGATCTTCTTCATAGTGTTTCTCTATGTGTTCTATAATCGCATACTTGAGTTCCTCTGCTCTCGCTTTGGGCGATTTTTTCTTTTTAACTTTTTGTATAAAGCTCTCAGAAAAGAGTGGAGTAGGAGGAATCTTTGGGTCAACCCCTTTC
>JALXDB010000219.1:0-919 GCA_026990615.1 Spirochaetota bacterium | reverse complement strand
GCTTTTTCTTTTGGGGGCTTATATTTAAGGTTATTTAAGAATTTTTCATCAAAAAGAGGGGTCGGAGGTATTTTTGGGTTTACTCCTTTAGATAGTAAGTATTCCTCAACTAATTGCCTTATTTTTCTACTAGTGTCTTTTATACTTAACGTATCATCTCTATATCTATTTCTAGCGGATTCTTTAATGAAATTTATGATTTTCAAATCTGTAACATATTTTAGAGCTTCTGGATCCGGGAGCACTTTATCTACGGCATTATTAAATTTTCTGACGAGAGTTATAAATTCATCTCTAACTTCTTCATCAACAAGAATATCTATGCATTCGTCAATATTTTCTCTCCAGTTCTCAACACCAAATTTTTCAAAGAAGCTGTCAAGATGGGTATGCCAGAATTTTAATTCATCAACGCTTTTCGCTTTATTAACAACTACTTGACTTATTTCATCGATATCTTCATCCGCATAAATAGCTAGCGCTTCTCTAAGATGCTTAAGCACCCCTACGTAATCAACGACAAAGCCACAACTTTTGCCCTGGTAAACTCTATTGACTCTAGCAATTGCTTGTAGCAAACTGTGTTCTTTTATTACATTATCAAGATACATTACCTGTTCCAGTGGGGCATCAAAACCGGTTATAAGCATATTATTTACTACAATAATGCCTACATTTCCTTCAAGGCCGCTATCGTCAGTTTGGTCAAAAGGAAGTTTAAAGCTTTTAATAACCCTCTCATGTTCTTTGGGGTCAGTGTAGGGGCGATACTCTGGAGGGTCATTCGCAGCCGAAGATATAACAGTTGCCACTTCTAATCTTTTGAGCAGTTTCAAATCTTCATCCGGGTAGCCTTCCCTTTCATGCTCTTCAATCTTCTCCTTCAAGGCCTCTTCCAGGGCTTTTTTGTACCTTATGG
>JALXDB010000218.1 GCA_026990615.1 Spirochaetota bacterium | reverse complement strand
ACTACATCCGGGGAGTCAAAAAGATAAGAAGGGAAATAATAAAGGGTAATATACTTCAGGCTGTCTTATCCAGAAAACTCTATATCAGAACAGAACTTCCGGCTATTGAGGCCTATAGGAGGCTGAGATCAATCAATCCGTCGCCCTATATGTTTTTTATAGATTTTAAAAATTTCCAGCTCTTTGGATCTTCTCCCGAACTTCATGTTAAGGTTCTTGGTAAAAGGGTTATCATGAGGCCGATAGCCGGCACATCCCCCAGAGGAAAAACAGACGAAGAGGACAGTGAAATTGAGGCGAAACTTTTAAGTGATGAGAAAGAAAAAGCAGAGCACTTAATGCTTGTTGACCTCGCCAGAAACGACCTTGGAAGGGTATGTAAACCCGGAACCGTTAAGGTCACCGATTTCATGTCAATCGAAAGATACTCCCATGTAATGCACATAGTTTCCCAGGTTGAGGGAACCCTAAGAGATGGTGTATCCCCGGTAGAGGCAATAAGGAAGACCTTCCCTGCAGGTACTGTATCGGGAGCACCAAAAATAGCGGCTATGGAGATTATCGATGGACTTGAGCATGAAAAAAGAGGCTTCTATGCAGGAATCATCGGTTATATGGAACCTGCGGGAAACCTGGACACGTGCATCACAATAAGAAGTGCACTTAAAATCAATGATATCATGATCCTTCAGGCCGGAGCCGGCATTGTTTACGATTCGATTCCCGAACGGGAATTCGACGAAACATCATCAAAACTCAGGGCACTGGCGAAATCAATCGGAATGGAGGTTTAAAAATGGTGTTAATAATAGACAACTACGATTCATTCACCTATAACCTTTATCAGTATATATCAGAAATAGTTGAAGATGAAATAAAGGTTTTTAGAAACGACAGAATCAGCGTTTCAAGGATCGAAGAACTTTTCCCCTCCCATATTGTCATATCACCCGGACCCGGCAGGCCGGAGTCAGCAGGAATAACAGTAAATGCAATTAAGGCATTTTCCGGGAAGATACCAATTCTGGGAGTCTGTCTGGGGCACCAGGCCATCGGATACGCATTCGGGGCAAGAATAGTGGGAGCGAAAAATATTGTACACGGCAAAACAGATGAAATAACAAATGATGGACGTGGCCTCTTCAGGAATATACCATCACCTACAAAATTCACAAGGTATCACTCCCTTGTAATAGATGGTGATAAACTTCCTGACAAATTTGAAATAACAGCAATGTCCTCTGACGGCGAAGTTATGGGAATAAGGCACAGGGAGTATACAGTTGAGGGTATACAGTTTCATCCGGAGTCAATTGCTTCTGATTACGGAAAAAAGATTCTATACAACTTTTTTAACTACAAGAGAAACCCATTCAATTTAAAGTCAGCTCTGAACAAACTATTAAACAAAAAAGACCTGACGGAGCTGGAAGCTTCATACTTTATGGAGGAATTGACACAGGGCCAGCTTACCAATTCTCAGATAGCCGCCATGCTGATGGGATTCAACTTCAAAGGCATTACTCCGGAAGAACTAGCCGGCCTTGCATCCGTTCTCGATAAAAATAAAATAAAAATAGATTACAGGCATGAGCATCTGGTTGATACATGCGGAACAGGAGGCGATGGCAAGGGAAGCTTCAACATATCGTCTCTGGCAGCCATTGTCGCCTCTGCATGCGGTGCTGCTGTTGCCAAACATGGAAACAGAAGTATTAGCTCCAAATCAGGAAGTGCAGATTTTTACA
>JALXDB010000217.1 GCA_026990615.1 Spirochaetota bacterium | reverse complement strand
AAAATAAAACTCGAGATTGAAGAAAACCTGCCCGATGTTTACTTCTACCGTGATGGCCTGAAACAGATATTTTACAATCTCATAGACAACGCTGTAAAATATTCAAAAAATACAGAAGGGTCATATATCAGAATTGGAGTTCTTGAGGATACAGGTGATTTTGTCAAATTGTTTGTAGAGGATAACGGAATTGGAATATCAAAAGAAAAGCTCCCTGTAATATTTGATATTTTTCAACGCGAAAATCGAAACGGCAAGGGCTACGGCATAGGCCTTGCGATAGTAAAGAGAATCCTTGATAAAGCAAACTGCTCAATATCAGTTCAATCTGAAAAGGGTAAATACACTATTTTCTACTTCACATTACCAAAGGTGAAAAGAAGTGAGGAGGTATAAAGTGTTATACAAAGCAGAAGAAAACCCGGTTGTTAAACCCACCGATGTTAAACCATCGATGGATGGATACGAGGTTCTTGGAGCTTTTAATCCCGGGGCCACTCTATTTAAAGAAGAAATTCTTCTTCTTCTGAGAGTTTCAGAAAGGTGCACCCAGAAACAGGGGTATGTTAGAGTGCCTGTGTATAGATTTGATAATGGAAAGCCTCATCCCGATATTCTTGAAATTAAAAACGATGATCCGGATCTAAGATTAAAGGATACAAGGGGTGTATTCTACAGAGGCAGAGATTACCTTTCATCAATGAGTCATATAAGAATTGCAAGAAGCAAGGACGGAATACATTTCACGGTGGATGAACATCCCTTCATCTACCCCACATTCGAGTGGGAAGAGTATGGAACAGAAGATGCAAGAATAACGAAGATAAACGACAAATACTATATCAACTATACAGCAATATCAAGAGACTCATGGGCCACTGCTCTATGCGTAACCGAAGATTTTATAGATGTAAAAAAACTAGGCCTTATATTTCATCCTGAAAACAAGGACGTAGCAATATTCCCTGAAAAGGTAAATGGAAAGTATATAGCCCTGCATAGGCCCAATAACTCCGGCTTTGGCAAAGCATCTATCTGGTATGCCGAATCGCCTGACCTACTGCACTGGGGACAGCACAGATGTATTGCAAGACCGAGAGACAATGAGTGGGAATCTATGAAAATAGGCGGTGGTGCTCCCCCTTTGAAAACCGATGAAGGCTGGCTTATAATCTACCACGGAAAGGGAGACAATAGCAAATACTCTCTCTTCACCATGCTGTTGGATTTAAATGAACCCTGGCGTGTAGTGAAAAGAGCCACAAAACCACTGATAATACCGACGGAAAAGTATGAAATAGAGGGTTTTTTTGGCAATGTTGTATTTTCAAACGGAGTGGTGGAAAAAGACGGAAAGGTTTACATATACTATGGAGCAGCCGACGAGGTTAGCTGTGTTGCCATAACTGACACAAAAACTCTTTTAGAAAGCCTTGACTGGTAAGAGAAAGTTTAGTAGTTAAAGAATACATTGTTTCAAAGATAAAGCAGGAAAAACAAAACCTAGGAGATCGATACAGATATGAAAATTGTTATGGACTTTCGCAAATACGATGGAGTTGTCGGAGGTGTAGAACAGGGAGTCATCCAGATAGTAAAAAGAATAACGGAAAAGGGAATAGATGTTGTTCTGCTGTCAAAGAAGGGCAGAATTGACGAAGTGCAGGAGATCTTCAGGGAAAATAAAAATATAAAACATATCCCATTATCCGTTAAATCCCATGTAATGTCATTGAAAAATGCGATGCTCGATATTTTTAAAATACAAAGGATAGCTGCAGTGGAGGATGCAGATCTGATACATTTTCCTTACAACTGGAGCTTCCCCTTTAGAAAGCACGTTCCAACTGTACTGACCGTCCATGACGTTATACCCTTTACATACAGGGAAGCAATGGGGCTTCTGAGAAACATATTTGTGTATAAACCGGCCATTAAACTTGCCTGCCGGCTAAACACAGTTATTACAACGGTATCGAACTTTTCCAAAGAAGATATTTCAAAAAAGGTGGGCGTTCCGAAACAGAAGATAAGAGTCATATACAACGGGATACGAAATCCATACAAACCATCATCGGCTGATAAAGAAAATCTAAGAAACAGGTACGGGATTAAAGATGGTTTTATTTTAAACGTAGGCGGAATTCACGAAAGGAAAAATATAGTACGGCTTATCCACGCATTTGCCTTGCTTGTAAGAAGGGAAAACTACGAGGGCAAGCTAATAATAACCGGTAAAGTATCGGGCGCTCCATATCAGGAGAAGATGAAGAGGCTCTGCGACATAGCAGTAGCGGAGGAGAAACTTGAAGACAGGGTTGTATTCACAGGATTTATCACGGATGAAGAGCTGGATACACTTTTTTCAATGGCGGATATCTTTGTTTATCCCTCACTTTACGAGGGTTTTGGAATTCCCGTATTAGAGGCAATGAATTCGGGAACTCCGGTAATAACCTCTTTCTCAACTGCTTTATCAGAGGTGGCAGGAGATGCTGCCCTCTTAATAAATCCCGAAGATACTGAAGATATATACAGAGCCATGAAAAAGCTTCTGAACGATAAAAATCTAAGAAAAGAACTGATAAAAAAAGGGAAGAAAAGGGCCGCTGAGTTCTCATGGGATAAAACTGCAGAGGAGTACCTTAAACTGTACTCGGATATTGTTATCACATAGAAAAACCAAACCTTATATAAATCCTGTTAACCCCTCCGTACATCGGAGAGACCTCATATCCAGCACTAATCCTTCCCAATACATCGTACATTAGAGTTAAATTTAAAACAATCTCGGCCGCAAGGGAGAATCTAAATCCTTTGTAAATATCTTCAAAAAAGTTGTTGGGAGAGGCGGGCACAATACCACCGATCTGATAGTTGGTCTCGTATACAGAAAACAGCACACTGTTAAAGTACAAAGGAAATATAGATAATCCTCTTTCAATAGATACAAGGGGTATAGTATATCTAAACACCTGTTTCATAGCAAGGGAACCATACACCCTATCGGGATACCCGGTAGATAAAATCCCATTTAAAGGAGCATAGAGGTAGCCTTTAGCGCGTCCGGTATAAACAAATCCACTCTGCCCCCCGAAATCCGTTAATACCTCTCCACGAATATTGAAAAATCCAGCATTTTTTATATTAAAATTGTAAGATATGGCTAGACCTTCCAGAATAAACATCTGGGGTTTAAAATTAAAATAGCTACTACTTTTAACAAAAAATCCACTGATAGGCCATGCCCACATATACGAATACCTTACCGAACTGTAGTTAACATCAAAATCAATCCCTCCGTACCCTCCTTCATAGAGATAACCAACCCCTCCATATGTTAGAAAGGACGATCGGATTATTTCTTTCTTTATTCCAAAATGATAGGCCGGCTGAACCCCCCTTTCATACCTGAAAAGCAGTTTCCCAAAAACATCGAAATCAGGCCAGGAATAGCTTCCCTCAACCGAGGTTTTAAAACTGTTGTCATAAAAATCATAGGCTATTCCAACAGAATAACCAAACCTGCCGATATAATCGGAGTTTGCCGTAAAAAATCCCACCCCTGAATAAATACCATTACCGGCGACGAAGGGAGACCAGAAACAGGGAAAAATGTAATCAGTCGAGCGGTACCTCTTTGATCTTGCTGCTATGTTTGCATAAGCATCTTTAAACGCTTCATCCTTCCTTTTGGTAGAAAAGAGCGGCTCCGTTTCAGCAGATAATTTTGAATACCACCCCTTGATTAGATCCCTTCCTGCTCCTAAATAAAAGCCATTCGAACTGTATATTTTGCAAACTACAAGGCCGGTTCCCGAAATATCAAAATCAAAAATACCTGAAACAACATTGGTAATTCTTGAAATTCTATTCTTTTTCAAATCCAGGAGATAAAGATTATATACGCCATTTTTATCCGAAATAAAGATTAATCGATTTTCATCGACCCATTTTGGCATATATGCACTGTAGTTTAATCCTGTTACCCGCATTAATCCTGCTATGTTTCCCCTCCTGTCTATATTTCCAACCGCTAAAAATCTGGACCCGCCTTCATCTTTAACGGAAAATGCAATCTTTCCCGAACCATAAAGGATTGATGGAGTTTCGAAATTGTATCTTTTTAAGCCCAGCGCCCCTGAGTCAAGTTTTTTTAATATTTTTACAGTAGGACCGCCTGGTGTAATAAAAAAATCTGCCACATACAAAACAGACCCGCCTGAAGAGTTTTTAACTATAAGAATTCTCCTGGCATTTTCTCTCCTTCTATCGTTGTCTTTAAATAAGTCAGCTTCCTCAACATAGCCGCCTTCCGTCAATTTATCTTCAGTTCGGGTCTTTAAATCAAAAAAGTACAGGTTTTTACGTTCAAAGTTGGTTTCAAAATCCTCCCTCACGTATAGTAGTCCCGCAGGTCTTTTATTTCTATAAATAATCCGGATAGAAGAACAGAGGATGTTTCTTTTGATGAGTTCTGTTTTTGCAGAGGATAAATCGTTGCAGTAAAGTCCATATTCGCCTTCATCGGTAAGTATGGAATAAAAAACTTTTTTCCCATCCCTGGTTACCGCTACTGAACCGATCCATCCGCTACCTGCGGAAATCGGTTTAATTTTACTCACCCCGTTATTGCGATTTTTTATCTGCTCAATCAATTCAGAGGATTCTCTGCTTTTTTCATAAAGCCAGTTATCCCATAAATCCGATATTTTAGCGCCCGTAATCTCTTTAAAAGATCTATCAAAAGAATATACAGGAATGTTTCCGCTCAGCCTGTTTATTTTAAACGGCACGTCATTACCGTACTCATCCGACAGATAATCAAAAAAGGATACCCCGTACATGTAACACCCCATCGTATACGGCCAGATTCTAGGTCTTGAGGAATACCTGTCAATGTAAATCTTCCCGTTTAATGGATGCTTTTCAAAAGCTTCGCGAATCATCATTTCGGTGAACGATGATTTTCCCCTTCCCACCCCGCAGTAAAGCGTTTCAAAGTATGTTGCAAACCCTTCCCTGTAAAATACAGGTGTTATACCGTTCGGGAAAAATATCTCTCCGAAGACCGATCTTACTCCATTCGCAAACTTTTTACTCTGACGGAAGTGAAAAATATGCGCAAGTTCATGGGACATAAGAGTCTCATACCACAATTTATACTCATCGAGGTTATAAGAAAAAGCACTGTACGGTCTTATAGCATAAACAGTAACAAAGAGCCCTTCCGGTCCCAGTGTTACATATCCGTTGGGATTGTCCTGAGAATCCGAGATAAGAACAGTAATCTTTTTCTCAGGCTTAAGATGTGTGAGAGAGGATAGTTTACTGTATACATCTTCGGAGATCTCACCTATCATATATGCCAGACTCAAATACTTATCCGGATATATCACCTTGAAATGATCGGTTTCGTAATACAACCATTTATATCTAATATTCTGGTCTTCAAGCATAAGGCCTGTGGTACCGCAGGATTTCTCTGAGGTAAGACACGGTTGAAGTTTATCAAATGAGTTAGCAGAAGCTAAAGAGCTATAACCTTTTTCAATTTCCAGTGAAATTTCCGGTGTGAAAGAGGATTGGCCACTCTGAGCTGAAAAAATGAGTAGTACAGTGAATATCAATACACTCAGTATTATATAGTCTCTCCTGTTTTGCATATGCATCCCTAAAACTATGGATTATTAAAGCCAATATCTAGCCTTCAATTCTGATTTACTAAAGTCAATATTGTTATGTTTTCAATACTATAAAAGTGGCGTGTAGCACACTATATCAAACAATATTTAAAACCTGAATTTTACTCAATTAATTGTTATCAAAAATTGAAACATCTTTTAAAAACCATCATAATGGTATAACAGTGCAGCAGGCTACACCATTTACTTAAATATTTTTACAGAAGTATAGCTCCAGCATAAGATTAGAACATTGTAAAAATATCCATTACCTAAACAATCAATTTGAACTAGATCCATACTATTCAGCCTCAATCCTATTACAATAAAATCCTTTTTCCAGATTTTCCGGGCTATAAAACATTTATCAGTTCTGTAATAATTGATTCGCAATCTCCAAAATTTCTTTTTCAACGAACGGATAACATATATAATACCACCAAAATATTTCACATCGCTTATGCTTCATTATTTATGTTTGCACCATATATGCTGTTAACATTTTATGTAAAACTTGGCATCCAGTTTTTTATTGCAATTATT
>JALXDB010000216.1 GCA_026990615.1 Spirochaetota bacterium | reverse complement strand
ATCTTCTTTAACAAGAATACTGAGCCTCTCCATAAGGTTTTTTAATTCCCTTATATTTCCGGGCCAATTATAATCGTAAGTTAAGAAATCCATTGCCCTCTTATCCAGTTTTTTTCTTCTTTTATTGTTAATCCTGCTGTAATAATCAAGGTAGTAATTAATTAAATCAGGGATATCCTCCCTCCTCTCTCTTAAAGGAGGAATATGTATTGGCACAACATTTAATCTGTAGTAGAGATCCTTTCTAAACCTTCCTTCCTCCACTTCTTTTTCAAGATTTTTGTTTGTAGCCGCAATTATCCTTACATCTATCTTGATAGACTTTACCCCACCAATTCTTTCAAACTGCATCTCTTCTATAACTCTCAAAACCTTTGATTGGGCCTCAAAACTCATATCGGCTATCTCATCGAGAAAGATTGTTCCCCCATTTGCAAGCTCAAATTTTCCCTTCTTATCCTGATAAGCCCCTGTAAATGCGCCCTTCTGGTAGCCAAAAAGCTCGGCCTCAATGAGAGTCTGCGGAATAGCAGCACAGTTTACGGCAACAAAAGGAAAATCACGTCTATTACTCATCTCATGAATTTTTCGAGCCACCACCTCTTTGCCTGTTCCATTCTCCCCTGTAATTAAAACTCTTGAATTTGTTGCTGCACATTTTTCTATAATTTCTTCAATATCTTTAAAGGCCTGGGATCTACCGGGAACCATATAGTAATTGTTAAATACCTTCTCCCGGAGCCTCAAATTTTCCATCTGGAGTTTATAGATCTGAAGTGCGTGGTCAATTACACTTAAAAGTCTCTCGGTGGATAGAGGCTTTTCCAAAAAATCGAAAGCTCCCATCTTTGTGGCTCTTACAGCCGTATCTATGGTGCCGTGGCCCGTTATAATTATTGTCTGGCATTCAGGCTGCACCTCTTTAATCCGTTTTAATACATCCATACCTCCAACTTCAGGTATCCACAGATCGAGTAGTACAATTTCAAAATTGTTTTCTTCTATAAGCTTAACTGCCTCACGCCCGTCAGCAGCGAGAAAAACCTCATACCCCTCATCTTCAAGAATATCCCTGAGGGTTTCCCGTATGTTCTTTTCATCATCTACAACCAGTATTCTAATCATGCCCTTACAAACTCCATGTAAAAGGTGGTTTTCCCTGGAATACTTTCAAACCAGATTCTTCCTTTATTATCATAAATAATCTTTTCAACAATAGCAAGGCCAAGTCCTGACCCCTTGCCATTTTTGGAAAAATATGGATTAAATATTTTATCCTTTATCTCTTCATCAATACCCGTTCCGTTATCGGTGATTGATATAACGACTCTGTTTTTATCCTTCTGTCTGTAAGAAATATCTATATCGATTTTTCCACCATCAGGTGAAACAGCGTTAATACTATTGTAAATTATATTAAGAACGGCCCTCCTGAATTGATTCTTATCTACAAACAAAAAAACCGGGGATTCGATGTATGAAAAACTAAATTTAATCCCTTTATAAGATTCACTCAAAAATCCAACTATCTGCTTAATGGTCTCAACTATGTTCACCTTCTCCATTTTTGTTGATGGAAGTCTTGCAAAACTCGAGAATTCACTAACCATCTCATTTATACTGTTAACCTCGTCAATAATAGTTGATATTCCCTTTTTAAGTATCTTTTTGTAATCATCATCACGTTTGTACTGTTTCAACATTCTTTCAGCAGATAGTTTTATTGGGGTCAGTGGATTTTTTATCTCATGGGCCAATTTTCTTGCTATATCCTGCCAGGCGCTGCTCCTCTCGGAATATTTTATAAGCTCCCTGTTTATCCTTAACTCCTCTATCATCGAATTAAATGAGTCTATAAGAACCTTTAGCTCATCTTTCGATTCTATATCTACTCTATAATCGAGTTCATTTGAAGCAACCTTCTCCGTTGCAATAACAAGTTCACGGATTGGATTTGTAATTTCTTTCGATATAAAGAGGCTCAGGTAAAATGATAGCAGGAGAAATGGGAGTGTAATAACCACGTAGAATAAAATAATCATTCCCTTAATTGGTTTTCTTATTATCTTGAGTGTTCTGTATCTCTGAAGGCCTTTTGAAATAGCAAGTGTATAGGAGACAATTCTATCCGGCACTTTTCTTATAATGATGTATGAACCTTCCGGAGTATTGATTGAACCAAGAAGATACTCTTTTTTATCAAAACTTCTCTTTATCCACTTTTTTTCTTTAAGACTCAGAACATCCTCCCTTTTTAAAGGGAAAGCCCCTGAGCGATTTTTCGAATACAACTTTTTAATCTTTCGGGATTTATAATCAAAAAGGTATATATAGTCGAGCCTGTTAAAATTAATGTTTGAATCATTATTCTCTAATTTCTTTTTTAAATCTGAAAACTTCAGCATTACCTCCCTCTTGCTCTCCTCCACCATATTACCGTAAAGTTCTTTGGACACTTCGATTGCATCGAGAAGCGAACTTTCAATGCCGCTTAAAAACCATAGATTAATACTTTTGGAGATTAAATTGTTTGATACAACAGATAGAGGGATAATAGGGATAATAGCTACAAGCAGAAAATACATTGTCAGTCTGAACCTGAGCTTTGCCCCTTCTTTATTTTTTATTCTGTCAACAATTACCTGGCCCAGATTGTATATTACAAGAAACAGTATTGCTAAAAGAATCACCAGTGATGATATAAGAAGAAATTTGTTCCTGGATATCGACTCTATCAGTACAGGAGTTGATACAATCATACTCAGGATAACAACGCCTGCCATATATACTATGAAAAAGAAGGAAATAAGGATTGTAAATATAGAACTCTTACTCGCTATAAACTTCTTCATTCCGGGCATTACTATCTGGTCCTTAAGACAAAACTTTCAGAATAAGTCCATTTAGTCTCATAATTCCACGGATCAAAAAAGTAGAGAAAAATACCAAAAGGAGGGTACAACTTTATAGTCTGAATTTCAAGTTTACTCCTGAGTATTAGTTTATACCCTTTCTTTGCAGATTTTAAAGAAAGCTTAATTGGATTAACACTTTCTTCTATAAGAGAGGTAATTTTAGACGGGTCTTTGAGCTTAAAGGCCTTTTTTAAAGCTTTGCTCTTTACTATAAACTTATTCTCCCACACATCATAGCTAAGAGTGAAAGAAACAGTGCGCTGGGAGAGCGTCCCCTGGCCAATATTAATAAATCCGCCGCTTTTTAGAAGCTGGAGGGTAATATAAACCTTTGCGGTTATTCCGTTTCGTATAGCTTCAATTGTATCATATGAGATATTTCCACTCAGGTCGATATTCACCAGTATATACTTTCCACTAAAGCTCTTATCCTTTATGGATATACCGAGCTCTTTTGCTGATACCGTAATAGCTAAAAATAAAAATGCCACCCCAAAAATTATATGTTTAGCATACCTTTTCATAGTCCTGATTCATAATAAATCTATATTCGGTCGAAACAATCCAATCAAAAGGAACCAGAATAATCTACTTGAATACTACCGGGCAGAATATGGAAGGCAGCCTTCCCCTTTTTATAAACTTTTTTAATATGAATGCTGTTGTACCTCTTTGCAGCCTGTATGGCATCATATACATTATAAAATCTGATCCCATATTTTGCTACTATGTAACCAAGAATAATTAACTTTGTACTCGAATCAAAAGACTGCCAGTTCAAATTTATAACTTCATCGCCTTTCGGCGAATATTTTTTATTCACATAGGAAACCAGACCAACAAATGCCACCTTGTCCAGAAGGTCAAGGGCCATAAATATAGATCCCCTTGTATAATCCTGACAGTATATCTGACCTGTCCCCATCATCAACCAGGATAGAAATCCGGCTATAAATGGGTCTTTCTTCACTATCTGAAATACACCTCCCCCCTCGTCTCCCATCAAATCATTTTGCTGTACCAGGCTGTAATTATAGGGAATTCCTCCGTAGTTATTGAACGGGGTTTCTAACGTTTTTTCCTTTATAGGACTGTAAAAGTATTCATCCTTAATATTGGTCGACTCAAATTCTCCTGCCAATAAACTACTTCCCGCACCAAAAATTATTATAATGGCAAACAGCAGGACTTTTACCCGCCATGCAAGACAGACGCTGCAATCTGTTTTATTGTTCATCGATTCACCCGCTTAAATCTGATATAAATATAAAATGGAGTTCTTAGCTTTATTCATATTAGTCGTAAATATAGCCAATAAACTATCAAAACTTAAAACCTGCTGACATTTCTATTCTGT
Organism: Spirochaetota bacterium; assembly: GCA_026990615.1. GTDB lineage: Bacteria > Spirochaetota > B62-G9 > B62-G9 > B62-G9 > JALXDB01. The sequence goes on along the minus strand of JALXDB010000216.1, from coordinate 1,956 downwards.
TTTCGCTGTAATCATAATCGGTGTTGAAAAAATAGTAATTTTCGAGGTTTCTGTTGTATCTGAGAGCTGTACTCACTGCGTCCACTACATTAAAAAAATGCACGGTAATAAGTGAAATACCGAGTAAAATTGCAGTTCTTTTGTCTTTCTCATCGGGAGCTTCTCTGGATTTTATTACCATACCCAGGTCGAAAGCTCTTGTTATATCGAGTTTGAGATTTGCAAAAGTTAAAACAGTACCAACCATAAGGGACTCTTCTACAACCCAGAAAATTGCTCCTTTAAGATAGGCCTCCGAATATATCTGCCCCAAACCGGGTACGTACCAGGAAAGGGCCCCTGCAAAAATCGGGTCTTTTTTGGTTTTCACCTCATTTCCTGAAGCAAAAGAGGTGAATGGAACTGCCAGAAGTAAGAAAATTATAAGGAATATTGCAATTCTCTTCACACCTTCTCCTCTTCATCTATATTTGATTCCAGTAATCTCGAAATTTCTTCAATAGCTTCATTCTCATCCGAACCATTGGCTATTATTTTTATCTTTGACCCTTCAGCAGCAGCAAGCATCATAACTCCCATAATACTTTTAGCATTAACCCTATCTTCGTCCTTTTCGAGAAATATGTCGGACTTGAACTTATTTGCTGTCTGAACAAGAATTGCCGCAGGTCTCGCATGCAGTCCTGTTTTATTTTTTATTATAATCTCCTTCTCTACCATAGATAACATCTCTCCAATTCTATATTTAATCATTCTTTTGATTTCTTCTTTTCTTCTTCTATCCAATTCATCAATTTTTTATTAAACTCTTTAGCACTGTTGTATCCCATTTTTCTCAACCTGTAGTTCATAGCTGCAGTTTCAATTAAAATGGGTATGTTCCTTCCAGGTCTTACAGGAATCGTGATAAGAGGTACCTCTACACCCAGGATTGTATAGGTCTGATCTTCAAACCCCAACCTGTCGTACTCCTTTTTTGGATCCCAATCCTCAAGGCTGACTACAAGTTGTATCTGTTTCTTGTCCCTTATAGCTCCCACCCCAAACAGGTGATTAATATTGATTATTCCAAGGCCCCTTATTTCCATATGGTGCCTGATCAATCTGGCTCCGCTGCCTATAAGCAGGGTTCCAGATATACACTGAACATCAACCACATCATCTGCTACCAGCCTGTGTCCTCTTTCTACCAATTCTAAAGCACATTCACTTTTGCCCACTCCACTTTTTCCAATAATAAGAATACCAACTCCAAATACTTCAACAAGAACTCCATGAATACTAGTTCTTGGAGAAAAAGCATCTTCTAGAATTTTAACAAGCCTTGTAGAAAGTATACTTGTTTTTAAAGTGGATACAAGAATAGGAACATTCGACTTTTCTGCAAGATCAATAAACATCTTAGGCGGTATATTACCGTGTGAAAATATGCAACAGTTCACATTGTATGAAAAAAACTTCTCTATATTTTCAGTTTTTCCGCTGCTGATTATCTTCTCAAGGAATTTATGCTCCCCCCTTCCGAAGAGCTGTATTTTTTCATAATCAAAGTAATCGTATTCGCCGGCAAGAGCAAGCCCCGGACGGTTTATATCGTATGTAGTGATCTCTTTTTTTAGCGTTTTTTCACTGGTTAATACTCTTATCCTGAGAAGATCATCCTTTCCAGCTATTTCCAGCAGTCTTTCAATCGTTATGCATTTAGATTTCTCTGAATGTTCCATCTCTTCCTTGTGCTATTTTAAATTTTTAAAAATAAATTTTAAGTATACACTAAAAAGCTGGCTTACCACTATTTTGAGCCTTGATTAATCAAGGCGAAAAATCTGTTATTTCAAACGTATTAAAGACTCCATCGCTTCGGCAAGAGTACACTTTCATTATGTCTAACTCAAAAACAAAAAAATTTCGCCGCAACGCTCGAAAACAAAAGATAATTCTCACTTCGCTCGAAAG
>JALXDB010000215.1 GCA_026990615.1 Spirochaetota bacterium | reverse complement strand
ATTTATAATACTAAATCAATTTTATCAAAAAATAAAGAAATAATTTCTATAATTCCATACTATGATGGAGAGGCTATAATCAAGAGTAGCTGGACATCCCAGGGAGTGATCGTTAAAGCCCTTCCCAAAAACGTGTTAGATATCGATAAGGGGTTTAAAAGGGAGATTAAAATACCAAAAGGGAAATTTGATCTGAGTAAAAAATCCAACATTTTAATAGGTGAAGAGCTGGCCAATGAACTTGGTATAAATGTTGGAGATATTGTGTCTATTCTAACATTTAAAGGAGAGGATGTTTCTCTGGCTATGCCAAATGTTTCTGTGATGAAGGTTGTGGGCTTAATTAAAACAGGATACTGGGATTATGATAGAGGAATGGTTTATATTTCACTGGAAGCTGCCCGTAGTATTTTCGGAATAGAAGAAAGAGATTTAACCATAGGAATAAAAGTCCGCGATATATTTAAAGTGGACAGGGTTGTAAGATGGCTCAAACTTAAGCTGGATGATAGTTATTACATAAGAACCTGGATTGATTTAAACAGGCCTCTGTTTGAAGCTTTAAAAAATGAAAAACTTGCAATAGGATTTGTTGTATTTCTTATAATAGTAAGCGGTGCGTTTAATATTATAGGCTCACTTGTAATGACTGTTATGGATAAAAAAAGGGAGATAGGTATATTGAGGGCAATAGGGGCTACACCTGGATTTATTATAAAAATATTTGTAATAGATGGTCTGTATATTGGACTACTTGGTACTGTAATAGGAGTTTTTACAGGTCTTCTTGCAACTATTAATATTGAGAAGATATTTGGCGGCCTTGAAAATATGATAAACCTGGTTAAGAATATATTCTACAGATTAATTTTAATGCCACTTGGATATTCACCAATCCCTGATATGCACTTCTTTTCACAATCTGTCTATTATATTGAGGGAGTACCTGTAGAGATTCATTTCCAGGACGTTATGATAATATCTGTTATGGCCATTGTTATTAGCATTATAGCTGCTTATTATCCGGCAAGTAAGGCATCGAAACTTAGACCTGTTGAAACAATAAGGTACGAATAGTCTATGGAATATTCAAATATTGTCTCTGCCGAGAAAATTAAGAAGGTTTACAAAACAGGAGAGCAGAGCCTGACTGTACTTGAAGATCTTAACCTGAACGTAGAAAGGGGAAAGATTGTAGCAATAGTGGGTAAAAGTGGATCGGGAAAGAGCACGCTACTTTACCTTCTGGGAGGACTTAATAGACCAACAGAAGGAAAGATATTTGTCAACTCTGTTGATATTAATGATCTTGATGAAACATCCATTTCTCATTTTAGAAGCAGGTACATTGGGTTTATCTTTCAATTTCATCACCTCCTTTCTGAATTTACAGCAATTGAAAACATTATGGTTCCAGGTCTTCTTGTTGGTGCCGATCGGGATATTTTATACAAAAGGGCGCTAGAACTTGTGGAAAAGTTAGAGTTAGAGGATAGGGTTAAGCATAAACCTTCAAAGCTGTCAGGTGGTGAAAGACAGAGGGTTGCAATTGCAAGGGCTTTAATAAACAAACCCGATCTAATTCTTGCCGATGAACCAACAGGAGACCTTGATTTAAAAACCGCAGATATGACCCGGGACGTTTTGTTTAAAATAGTAAAAGATTACGGGTTAACTATGATTGTTGTTACTCATAATAAAGATCTTGTTAGCGATGCAGATGAAAAGTATAGACTAAATATGGGCAGGCTAATTCCCTTGCTTGATGATTTTATTTAATATATATTATTAACAGGAAAAAGATATGATTTGTCAGTACTGTTTAAAAAATGAAGCAACGTTTCATATACAGAAAATACTGAACAACGACCTTGTAGAAATTCATCTCTGTTATGACTGTTCTAAGAAAGAACTTGACAGAGACAGCGAAAATGGTATTGATGACAAGGTCCACCGTATTCTGGAAGGATTGTTAGCGGGAAATAATAAAAGTAAATTTGATAATAGTTCTATTATTTGTGAAAAATGTGGTACAACTCTCCATGATTTAGAGAGCAAGGGTGTTCTTGGATGTCCTGAGTGCTACGACAGTTTTAAGGATTATATATCAAAATATATTAAGAAAAATAATCTGATTTACAGCAGGGAGAGGAAATCAGAGAGTTCAAAAATTGATTTTCTTGAGATTGAATTGAAAAGAGCGGTTGAAGCTGAAGATTTTGAGAGGGCAGCACTTATCAGGGATAAGATTAAGCAGTGTAAGAGGGAGAATGATTAAAAACTTATGACAATTGAAGATATAGTTATAAGCGAGGGACTTTGGAAGTTCAGCGGAAAAGATAACGAAGGAATTGTACTTAAAAGTACCATTATTATGAGAAGAAACATAGATGGTAAAAACTTTATGCGAAAACTTCCGAAGAATAAGGAAGTAAAGCTCTTTGAAGAAATTAAAGAGGCCATCTTCAGTGAAGATTTTTGTGTGGAGTACACACAGTTTGGTCTAGAAAACATCAAAAAATTGGATAAAAAGGTATTTGAGGAAAGAGATATTCTGAAGGAAAATAGCGAAGCGAGGGAGTTAATTATATCCAATGATGAAAAGAATTACTTTATACTCGGTTCTGATGACCATTTGATTCTGTTTGTTAATAATCCTGGTAATAGTTTTGAAGACATAAGGCTTTTCGGAGAGCAGGTGTTGTATGATCTGGGCAAGGTTCTGAGATTTTCATTTAGGCCAGAGTTTGGTTATCTGACGGCTAACCCAAACTATGCTGGACCTGGATTTCAGATGGTTATGACATGCCATCTTGCAGGACTTTCAACCACGGGAGTTATAAATGAACTGATCTCGGATTTAAAAAAGGATGGTTTTAAGATAAAGGGGAGCTGGATAAACGATTTTTACAGCATTTACCAGAGTACGACTCTTGGATTTACAGAGAGGCAGTTGTATAAAAGGTCTGTAAATATTTTCGAAAAGGTAGTTAAGAAGGAGAGAGAAGCGAGGGAGAAGATATACTCAGTCAACAGAGAATCGATAGAGGATAGGGTGTGGAGGAGTCTTGGCATTCTTAAGAGTGCAAGATTAATGACACTTTTTGAGGCCATGGATCTGATTTCGAAAGTCAGATTCGGGTTGAGTATGGGGATTATTGATAAACCCAGTTTAAAAGATCTGAACAAGTTGTTGTACTATATTCAGGATGCACATCTGATTAAAAGATTTAAACTATCCGATGATTACTATAAGGATCAGGATTTTGAACTGATCGTTAATGAAAATAGAGCTAATTTAATAAGAAATTATTTAAAAGAGGTTGCTTAGTATGTTTAAAGGATTAACAGAAAGAGCTCAGAGAGTTATCAACATTCTGGCTCAGGAAGAAGCAAAAAAACTTAACCATGACAAGCTTTTACCCGAGCATATTCTGCTTGGGCTTATAAGAGAGGGTGAGGGAGTAGCTGTAAAGGCTTTGATAAATCTAGGCGTTGATCTTAATATGCTGAGAGAGGATATTATAGCGAATACCAAGAAAACGGGAGGTATTCTGTTACTCGGTGATGTCCCTCCATCCACAAGGGCGCAGAGAGTTTTGGAGCTGAGTGCCGATGAAGCAAGAAATATGGGACATAACTATATTGGAACTGAACATCTACTCCTTGGATTGTTGAGAGAAGGGGATAGTGTTATTCTTAGTGCATTCGATAAGCAGGGCATAAAGATATCCCATGTTAGAGAGGAGATAAACAGGCTTCTTGGTAACAGCAGGGTTGAAATTAAAAAGAAGGTTGACCGAAGAACTCCTACTCTTGATGAGTTCGGTAGAGATTTAACCCAGCTCGCAAAGGAACACAAGCTTGATCCAGTCATTGGCAGAGAAAAAGAGATCAAGAGGGTAATACAGATACTCTGTAGAAGGACGAAAAACAATCCAGTTTTAATTGGTGAACCTGGAGTTGGTAAAACGGCGATTGTTGAGGGTCTTGCACAGAATATTGTTGAAGGACGGGTCCCTGAAACCCTCCTGAATAAGAGAGTATTAACCCTTGACCTCGCCTCGCTTGTTGCGGGTACAAAGTACAGGGGAGAGTTTGAAGAACGATTGAAGAAAGTAATGTTCGAAATTCGGCGTGCTGGCAATGTAATTTTATTTATCGATGAGCTTCATACAATAATTGGTGCTGGTGGAGCCGAGGGAGCGATTGATGCTGCAAACATGATAAAACCGGCGCTTTCCAGAGGAGAACTCCAATGTATAGGTGCAACAACTCTGAATGAGTACAAGAAATATATCGAGAGGGATGCTGCTCTTGAGAGAAGATTTCAGCCAATTATTGTAGATGAATCTACCATTGATGAAACTGTTGAGATATTGAAGGGAATAAAAGAGAAATATGAGGAACATCACAAGATTAGGTATACTGAGAAGGCTTTGATTGCTGCTGCAAATCTCTCCTACAGATATATCACAGACAGGTATCTCCCTGATAAGGCGATTGATCTTATAGATGAAGCCGGTTCCAAAATAAGGCTTGAAAATACTATGATTCCTGAGGATTTTAAGGAGATTGAAGCGGAAATAGAAAAGTTAAGGATAGAAAAAACCAGGCTCGTTGAGATTCAGGACTATGAAAAAGCTGCCAAAGTCCGTGATAAAATGAATGCATTGAAAGAAAAGCTGGAGGAGATGAAAGAGGAGTGGAAGAGGGAGCTAAATAGCGAACTTCCTGTTGTTGATGAGGATGATATCTATCAGATTACAAGTGAGTTAACCGGAATACCGCTTGTTAGAATGGTAGAAAGTGAGTCGCAGAAGCTATTGAGAATGGAAGAAGAGCTGCATAAGAAGATAATTGGTCAGGATGAAGCAATAGAAGCCGTGAGCAGGGCTATAAGAAGGTCAAGAACTGGATTGAAATCACCAAAGAGACCTGCAGGATCATTCATTTTCCTCGGACCTACGGGAGTTGGTAAAACCTATCTGGCCAAGACTCTGGCAGAGTTCCTATTCGGTAGTGAGGATGCACTTATAAGGATTGACATGAGTGAATTTATGGAGAAGCATAATGTATCAAGGCTTGTTGGGGCTCCTCCCGGATACGTGGGATATCAGGAAGGTGGTGAACTTACTGAAAAGATAAGAAGAAAACCGTACAGTGTAATTCTCCTTGATGAGATTGAGAAGGCTCATCCTGATGTCTTCAATATGCTTTTACAGGTACTTGAAGAAGGTCAGCTATCGGATCATCTGGGGCATACTGTAGATTTTAGAAATACTGTTATCATAATGACCTCAAATGTTGGTAGCAAAGAGATAAACAGGGGAAGCACATTGGGATTTACAAGCCCCGATGAATCGGATAATTTCCTGAACATCAAGGATAAGGCACTCTCCGCATTGAAACGTGTGTTTAATCCGGAGTTTTTAAACAGAGTTGATGAGATTGTAGTGTTCCATTCTTTGAAGAAAGAGCATATAGGTAAGATAATTGATATTATGATCGAAGAGACAAAACAGCAGTTGAGAGAGAAGAATATCGAAATGGAGCTTACAGATTCCGCGAGAAGTTTCCTTATTGACAACGGTTACGACGAAAAATACGGTGCTAGACCTTTGAGAAGAACTATTCAGAGAGAGATAGAGGATCCCCTTGCCAATGAAATCCTTAAGGGAACTTTTAAGGAAGGAAGCCACGTAGTGGTTGATTATAAGAATGGAAAGATAGTTTTCAAGAATAAAGCGAAACGAAAGAAGAAAGAAAAACCTGAAGAAAAGAAAAACGATTCTGTACAAAAGGTTGAGTCTGTACATAATTAAAAGGAAAAGCGACTGATATAAATAAAATTAAAGCTAATGTTCGAACTCTTTGAGTTATTTTTCATTCTGGTATTGTTGATTCTTTCTTTCATATATTCGGGTTCTGAAGTTTCAATATTTTCAATTTCTCATGTTGATAAAATAAAACTCTCCAGAGAACAAAATCGTCGCGGTAAACTGCTAAACTCCTATGTAAATTCCCCGACAAAAGCTCTAATCACCATACTTGTAGGAAATATGGTTGTTAATCTTACAGCATCTATTGTCGGGGAATCTCTATCAAATACAGTATTTTACAAACATCCTATGTTTTACTCGGTTTTTATTATGTCTTTTACGATCATTATTTTTGGGGAAGTACTTCCAAAGAATATTGCGGCTACTAGGCCTGTTCAGTTTGGAAAAAGGTTTATCTCTGTTATAA
>JALXDB010000214.1 GCA_026990615.1 Spirochaetota bacterium | reverse complement strand
CTTTTAGAAAATCCCGCACTGGAAATTGATGAAGAGAATAGACCATCCATTGATGTTGGAGAAAAAGAACTTGAAAGAGCGGTTGATGATAAAGAGATTATTAACGGAGACAGTTTTGATAATACCGAGGATTTTGAAGAGTACTTTTTAGAACAGAGAGCACAAATTGGAAGATCTGATGAATCTGAAGATACTAAAAGAAAGTTTATAGAGGGTGCAGTTTCAAGGGATGAAACCCTGCAGGAATACCTCCTTTCACAGATCGGAATGCTTGATATAGATGAGGAAACGGAAAACATTGCCTCTATCCTTGTGTCCTATCTTGATAGTATGGGTTATCTTTCGGTGCCTCTTGATAAATTAAGTAAAGAGTTGAATATTCCGATTGAAAAACTCGAGAGAGCGCTAAAGGTAATACACACACTTGACCCTCCAGGGGTTGGAGCAAGGGATGTTAAGGAATGTCTGATAATACAGCTCAACAGTCTTGAGGAGAATACAGCGACTGTGGAGCTTGCAAAAAAGATAGTTGAAAACTCCCTTAACGATTTAAAGCTTCATAAGATCGAGGATATTGCCAGAAAGCTCAAGGTGTCAATTGATGAAGTGGAAAAGGCTGTGAAGTTAATAGAGAGCCTTGAACCATACCCTGGCAGGCAGTACTATACAGGCGAAATAAGGTATATAATACCGGATGTAATTGTGGTAAAGAAAAATGGCGAGTTTGAGGTTGTTTCAAATGATGTTGTGGTTCCAAAACTGAAGATAAATAGGTACTATGAAAGACTGCTGAAGAGTAAAAATATAGATAAAAAAACCCGTGACTTTATATCAGAAAAGGTTCAAAATGCAAGGAATTTTATAAACTCAATTAATCAGAGGGAGAGTACTCTTGTTAGAGTGATGAAGGCAATTTTAGATGAACAGAGGGAATTTTTTGAAAAGGGTCCAAAATACCTTAAACCTCTAACATTAAAGGATATAGCTTCAAAGTTGGGTTTACATGAGTCCACGATAAGCAGGATAACGTCATCGAAGTATGTTCAAACTCCCTTCGGAATATTTCAGCTCAAATACTTCTTTTCAAATCCAATCAAATCGTCCAACAATAGCATTGTTTCATCTAGAAGTATAAAGGAGATGATAAAAGAGATAATAGAAAAAGAGGGGAAACAAGGACATTTAAGTGATCAAAAAATTGCAGATATTTTATCGAAGAAAGGGATAAAAATTGCCAGAAGAACAGTGGCAAAATACAGAAAAGAATTAAATATTTTACCATCTAAATTGAGGAGGTAGTAATGAACGTATCCATTATTGGCAGAAAGGTTAAAATCACACCCGATATCAGAAGTTATATTGAAAAGAAGATGAAGAAAATCGATCATTATGTTGATCATATACTTGATTTTAAGATAATAATAACAAGGGAAAGGCATATTTACGATGCTGAAGTTAACATTAAGGTGAAGGGCAAGGTTATTCATATTTTTGCAAAAACCCCAGAAATTCACAGTGTTATTGATACACTTTTCGATAAAATAGAGGTAAAACTGAGAAGATACAGAGATAAGATAGTGAACAGGAGGTTTACACCCCACAGAGAAGAATCTTCTGAGATTAAGGAGAGCATGGTTGCTGAAGAAACGGCATAATGTAAAAGTATCATAAAAGGCTGTATAAACATCAATTTTATTTAAAGAATTGAGTTTACTACAAAATTGCTTTTTGTTTTCGAGTAAAGAGAAGAATTATCTTTTTCTTT
>JALXDB010000213.1:13465-20443 GCA_026990615.1 Spirochaetota bacterium | reverse complement strand
TTCTCTCCCTGTAAATGCTTCGCATCTTCTCAACGAAGGAATCGATATAACCCCTCTCAATGTAATCTTCGGCTATTACCTGGCTAAGCAGAGGAGTGCACGCATCAAAGGATTGTTTTTGAAGTTCAAGCCTTGCAATCAGCTCTTCAGCTGCAACTATCCATCCAAGTCTTATCCCGGGCGAAAGGACCTTTGAAAAAGTACCCAGGTAGATTACAAGTCCATCTTTATCGTAACTCTTTATAGGATAGTAATCCTCATCCTTTCCACTGAAATAAAAATCACCGTAAGGGTCATCCTCAAGAATCGGGATACCGAACTTTTTTGCTATTCTCAACACCTCGGGCCTTCTCTCTTTGTGGAGCGTTATCCCGGAAGGGTTGTTAAAATTGGGTATTGTATAGATGAGTTTTACCTTCTTCCCACTTTTAATAAGAGACTCTATCTTTTTTTCCATAAGTTCTGGGATGATACCATTTTCGTCCACTTCAACGCCTTCAAGCTTTCCCATAAAACTGTAAAATGCGGCAATAGCTCCAATAAAGCTGGGTATTTCTACAATGATTATATCACCTGGATCAAGAAAAAGCTTGGATACAAGGGCCAAAGCCTGCTGTGAGCCTGTGGTAATAATAATGTCCTGCCCGTTCATATCAATAGCTTTTCTTTCTATCATCCTCTTTTTTATTCTGTCAATAAGAGAGTTCGTACCTTTTGTAGCCCCGTACTGTAAAGCTTCAATTGCCCTTTCTTCATTCCAGCTGTTTATTATCTCTTTAACATCATCAAAGGGAAGATTTGGAGAATCCGGCATTCCACCTCCAAGTGAAATTATTCCCGGTTTGCTCGCCATTTTCATAAGTTCCCTTATCTTTGAGCTTTTCAGGCCTCTGGACGACTCAGAAAACATCCCGCTAACATTAACCATAACGTTTCCCCACCTATTCTATATTCTAATTAGAGGTAAGTTCTCTACCCCTGTTAAAGGCTTCTATATTAACATCTATATATTCTTTTTTAACGAGTTTCTTAATTGCTTTTTCAAAATCTTCAGAGCTGAACGGCAGAAAATTGGAAGACGCTCCGAGCATAACAACATTTTCTGTTCTAATATTTCCAACCTCGAGGGCCACTTTTTCCGCCAGTATGAAAAAGTAGTTTTCTATGTTATCTTTGATGATCCTTTCAATCTCTTTATCATCAGGATATTTACTATCTCCGGAGGAAACAGTTATCGGTGGAATCTTTCTGTTATTTACCACAACCTTCGAATATCTACTGCAGTATTTAAGCCCCCTCACCGCCTCTAATTTTTCAAGTCCGATTAAAATATCCGCGTCTCCACTCTTGACAAGGGGAGAATAGACCTTTTCTCCAAACCTGATTTGAGATATAACACTCCCTCCCCTTTGCGCCATTCCATGAACCTCGTTTGTCTTTACATCGTAACCACCGTACAGGGCCACCTCGGCCAGTATACTGCTTGCAAGAATAATTCCCTGTCCTCCCACACCTACAATTACAATGTTAAATATACCTTCCATAAAACCTCCATTAGACCAGCCTCAATATCTATTTTAAATATTTTAATAAATTTATCCAACAACAACAAGAAACATCATATAGCCATAGACATTCCCTCTCTTCTATAATCGCTTATCCCCGTATACACACCTTCTTCGCTGCTTCTGAAAACAGCATGAACATCTCCAATTGGTTCATTTTTAAATTCAATCCTGTATCCTCTTCTGGCCATCTCCTCCGCAAAACTGGCCGGGAACTTATCCTTTTCAAGGTAAAGTTCATCGGGCCATGCCTGATGATGTATCCTGCCAGATGAGACAGCTTTTTCGGGAGAAATATCAAAATTGTTTATTAAAGGCCATAGCACATTGAAAATAGTTGAAGGGATAGTAGGACCTCCCGGAGTCCCGATGAGACCAAACACACCATTTTTGTCAGTTACTATAACCGGTGCCATTGAACTTGCCGGTCTCTTTCCCGGCGATACAAGATTTGCCCTGTTCCCAAGAATACCAAAATAGTTCTTTACCCCCTGTTTAAATGAAAACGCATCGATGGAGCCATTCATTAAAAAACCGTAGCCATCTATACTCCACTTCGATCCGTACCTCAAATTAAGTGTATAGGAATTGGATACAGCGTTTCCTTCATCGTCAATTATAGAAAAATGGGTTGTGTTATAATCTCTAACCTGCTGAATATCCCGATTATTTTTAAAGAATCTATCAATCCAGTAGGACCTCGATACATCCCTGCTTAAAAATTTTCTGTATACCCTGTACCATTGATCTTTATCAAATATTCTCCTGTATTCAGAGTTGGATTTATAATCTACATCCCCCAGATAAGCGTATCTATTTATAAAAGAAATCTTTAAAGCCTGGGCCAATCTATGATAATACTCACCAGTTCCGTATCCAATATTTTTAAAATCATCATTGTCCAGTATGTTCAACAAGTTTATTAAAACAGCTCCTCCTCCTTCAGGCGGAACCGTCCACACCTTTTTACCGCCTATTTCTGTATAGATGGGCTCTTCAATTTTTATCTCGTAATTTGCGAGATCCTCCGAAGATAAAAATCCCCCATTGGTAGAAATATCCCTTACCATCGCATCTGCTATCTCACCTCTGTAAAAAGAATCCTCTCCGTATTCTGCCAGCAATTCGAACGTTTTTGCCAGGTTCTTATTTACAAAGATATCTCCCTCTTTGTATTCCGTATCCTTTACATATATCCTTTTTGATTCCGGCGAAAAAGAGAGTTTCGGAGACAATCTGTTCAAACACTCGACCTGGTATTTTGTAAGGGGATATCCTTCAAGGGATAAATCTGCTATCTCTCTTAAAATATCCTTCGAGGGGAGTTTTCCGTACCGTTTATGCATATAGAAAAACGCCTTTACACTGCCCGGCACACAGATGGAGGTTGGACCAAATGAACTTTTTTCAGGATCAAGTGTTCCATCCGCTTTAAAATAACTGTTTATATCTATTGATATAGGGGCTTTTTCCCTGTAATTAATGAAAATGGGCTTACCGGAATCAGCTTTGAAAAGCAAGGCATATCCCCCGCCCCCAATATTACCCGCCTGTGGATGAAAAAGCGATAGGGAAAGTCCAACCCCAAAAGCAGCGTCAAATGCATTACCACCGCTCTTTAACAAAGAGATACCGAACTGTGTAGCCCATCTTGAAACTGAAGAAACAACAGCTCTTCCTTTCGAAACGGAACAGGACCCACTTACAAATAGATTAACCCTATAAGAATCATAACCTTCAGCCAACTTTGCCCCTTTTGATGAGAATTCCTCATAATTTATATTAGAAGTTAATTTAACAAAGATATTAAATATTTTGAAGAAGAATTCTCATTGGTAAAGGGCAATTAAATAGAATCAATCCACAAAATCCAGAATTTTCCTCTTCTCCATCGGGTATCTGAGCTTGTCGAGGGCCGCATGCTCTATCTGTCTGATCCTTTCCTTTGTAAGATTGTACTTTTCGCCGATCTCCTTCAGGGTCAACGGTTTTTTCCCATTTAAACCAAAATGTCTGCTTATAACATCCCTCTCTATAGGCTTGAGTTTACCAAGAACTTCGTTTATCAGCTCTTTGAGATTTACCTTTTCCGCTACCTTTTCGGGATTATCGTATTTATCATCATCTATGAGATCTACAATTGAATCTGAATTAGAATCATCGGAAAGCTGCTGATCAAGGGATACAGGCCTGTATATTCTTCTTAACTTTTTAATAAGCTCAGACTCATTAAGGTTATCCATTTTCGACAGCTGGTTTGCATATTTTAATGGCAATTTTATCGATGTAGACTGTTCAAAAATAGCCTTGAGGATAAAATGCCTTATCCACCATCTTGCATAGGAGATAAACTTGAATCCTTTATTTATATCAAATTTTTCTACAGCCCTAAGCAACCCCATATTTCCCTCGTTTATTAAATCCATGAGGGGCAGTCCAAGGTTCTGGTACTTCAACGCAATACTAACCACAAACCTCAGGTTTGAAACTATTAAACGCTCCTTCTCCTTTTTATCACCCATAGCAGCCTTTCTTGCACAGATCTCCTCTTCTTCCCTTGTCATAACAGGAATATTTTCTATCTGCTTTAGGTATATTCTTACCGGATTATCAAGATTTTTGTACTTTCTCATAACTACGCTCCTTAATTAAATTATACATCATAAATTGCAAACTTCTAACCTGAAAACATGTGCTAAAATTTCCTGAATAAATGTAAACTATCATGGCTTTATTCCAAGTTCCTTTATTTTAGTCCTTAAAGTCTTGTAATCAATATTCAGCAGTTTTGCAGCTTTTAATCTGTTCCATCCAGTCTTTACAAGGGCCTCTTCAATTGCTCTCTTCTCAGCATAATCCCTTGCTCTTTTAGAGATTTCCTTCAGATTAAATCCCTCCCTGCCGATATCGGTGTCTATTTCAAAATTTTCCTTAATACTCTTATTCGCCGAATGCATCAACATTGGAAAATGCTCTTTTTTCAAAGGCCCTCTACCGGCCAGAATAAATGCCCTCTCAAGAATATTTTCAAGCTCTCTAACATTACCGGGAAAATCATATGACAGCAACATTGATAGTATATCTTCTGATATTCCCTTTATATTTTTGTTCATCTTTCTGTTTAACTTCTCTATGATATATTTTACAAGTACTGGTATATCTTCCTTCCTTTCCCTAAGAGGAGGTATATGAATAGGAACAACATTCAACCTGTAGTAAAGGTCGTCCCTGAATTCCCCTCTTTTAACAAGTTCTTCAAGATCCTTGTTTGTGGCAGAAATAATTCTAACATTGACCTTGTAAGAACTGTTTCCACCTATCGGTGTGACTTCCCTGTCCTGAATAACTCTTAACAGTTTTGCCTGCATATTGATTGGCATATCCCCTATCTCATCGAAAAATATTGTTCCTCCATTAGCAGCCTTAAATTTTCCCTCGCGTTTCGTATATGCCCCCGTAAAAGCCCCTTTTTCATAACCAAAAAGTTCGCTTTCGAGAAGATTTTCTGGAATAGCAGAGCAATTCACAGCAACAAAAGGCATCTTTGCTCTGCTGCTTTTAGAATGAATTTCCCTTGCAACAAGTTCCTTACCGGTACCACTTTCCCCTGTTATCAGAACATTGGATGAATCGTTTGAGGCTACCCTTACTATCATATTTCTTATTTCTTCAATTGAACTACTTATGCCGATTAATTTATAATCCTCGTATATATTTCGGAGCTCTTCTTTGAGATGTCTGTTTTCAACTTCAAGGTTAAAGGCATCAACTGCATTCTCAATATTAACCAAAAGCTCTTCCTTGCTGAAAGGTTTGGTTATATAATCATATGCTCCATTTTTCATTGCCTCGACTGCGGTTTCTATTGTACCGTAGGCCGTCATCATAATAATTTTTGATTTTATTCCCATACCTTTCGTTTTTTTGATAAAACCCATTCCACCCATACCGGGCATCTTCATATCTATTAAAACAACTCCTATGTCTTCATTAATGATGATTTTCAATGCTTCTTCTGCCGAATAGGCCTTCCAGACCCTGTACCCCTCCTTTTCAAGGATGTTGGCTATTATGTTGGCCTGGAGTTCTTCATCATCTACAACAAGTATATTTCTGTTCATCATTCAAACCTTGTTAACCTCATCATATACAGGTAAAAATAGAGAAAAGGTCGTACCTTTCCCCTTTTCACTGTAAACTGTTAATTTGCCATTATGTTTCTGAACTATATTCTGAATAAGCGGCAATCCCAATCCGAAACCCTGCTTTTTTGTTGTATAGTAAGGCTTAAATATCTTTTTTATATCTTCCCTGGATATGCCAACTCCATTATCGCTAACATCTATTTTTATCTTCCTGTCATCAAATTTTTTAGTTGAAATAATAATTTCTCCACCTCTGGGCAGTGCTTCAATTGCATTTATTATTAAATTCGAAAAAACAAGTTTAATCTTATCCTCATCAGCAAGTACAGAGGATATTGATTCATCAAGAGCCAGTATTAATGAGACGTTGCTTTTTACCAGCTCAGGCGATAGATTTGAAGCGACATCCTTAATAACCTCGTTTATATTAATCTCCTTAAAATCCAGCTCATCCTGAACCGTCAGCCTTAAAAACCCTTCTACTATCTTGTTCAACCGGGAGATCTCCATCTTTACATTTTCAAAAAGCTTAAAAAACTCGTATCTCTTTTTGGGATCGTTCGGACTTAAGTTTGTCTCTATGTAATCTACTGTAAGACCAATTGTGTTGATCGGGTTCTTTATTTCGTGTGCAATAGCAGCTGCGAGTGTTTTTGTAATCTCTACACTCTCCCTCCGCGACCTCTCTTCCTCCTGTTCGATCAGGTCCTTCTGCAGTTTTACAAAAGATTGTGCCAGCAGGTTCAGTTCCTTGCAGCTTGATATCTGCAGGTCATTTATAATGTCATCAGGATTAAGCCTGGATTTATAGGAACTTGCAATCTTCAAAATTGGTTTTGATATCGACTTTGATATCAATATTGCAATAAGTATACCCAGAGCTCCAGTAATTATAAACAGATATATTAACCTGTGGTGAAGCCTGCGAATCAACTGGATAGAATAGGTTATGTCGGAGTCTTTTAACACTACAGGATAATCCCTGTTAAAGAAGAAGCTGTTTCTGATATCACCCGTCAACTCCATCCCCATGAAATAATCATATGTCAGGGGAGATTTTGAATAATTTTTTTCGGATATTACATTATTTTCTAATGTATAGCATATAAGATATATCCCAACAACGTTCGCAATCACGATAAAAATAATCACACCCAGGATTTTACTTCGTATACAGGTTTTCGGAAACATCTAATCATCCTCCGTTTAAAACAAAGCAATAATTATGCCATAGAAATAGCATATAAATCGGCAGTGTAATTATATAT